>DASVLM010000186.1:0-4868 GCA_036384875.1 Noviherbaspirillum sp. | reverse complement strand
GCTGCCACGATGCGTCGCGTGAGTTTCAGCGCATCGGCTGCCACCTTGCGGTCTTCCGGCGTGGACAAATAGTTCGGGGTGATCTTTGGCGCGCTAAAAGGATCGGCGGACGCAATCCGCACATGGCCGCGCGCTGTTGGCCGCAGATTGCACACGCTCGCAGTAAAGGCCGGGAAAGGATGCAGCGGCTCGCCGAAGCGCTCCAGCGACAACGGCTGCACATGGTATTCGAGATTGGGCGTCGCATACGACGGATCGGAACGCGTGAATGCACCGAGCTGCGACGGCGCCATCGACATCGGGCCGCTGCGCGTCATCACGTATTCCATGCCGATCTTCATCTTGCCGAACCAGTTGTTCGCCAGCATGTTCAAGGTCTTCACATTCTGCACCTTGAACGCCATGCGCAATTGCAGATGGTCCTGCAGGTTGTCGCCGACGCCAGGCAAATCGAGCGCAACCGGGACGCCATGCCGTTGCAGCAATGATGCCGGGCCGATGCCGGACAATTGCAGGATCTGCGGTGAACCGACTGCGCCAGCGGTCGAAATCGTTTCGCGCGTGGCTTCCGCATACCATTCGGTGTCGCCGCCGACGAATTCGACGCCGGTGCACACCAGGCCTTCATCCGTCTGCACCAGGCGCAAGCGCTTCACATGGCAGCCTGTCATGATGTCGAGTTGTCCTTTGCGCCCCTCCGTCGACTTGAGGAAGGCGCGCGCGGTATTCCAGCGCAAGCCCTTCTTCTGGTTCACTTCAAAATAGCCGCAGCCTTCGTTGTCGCCGCGATTGAAATCATCGGTCTTGGGAATGCCGACCTGCGATGCCGCCTCGCGGAAGGCATCGAGGATTTCCCATGACAGCCGCTGGCGCTCGACGCGCCATTCGCCGCCGGCGCCGTGGAATTCATCCGCACCCTTGTGGTAATCCTCGCTTTTCTTGAATACCGGAAGCACATTCTGCCAGCGCCAGCTGTCGTCGCCGGCCAGCTGCGCCCATTCCTCGTAGTCGCGCGCCTGGCCACGCATGTAGATCATGCCGTTGATCGAAGAACAACCGCCCATCACCTTGCCGCGCGGGTAGATCAGTGTACGGCCGTTCAGGCCGGCGTCGGCTTCGGTGCGGAACAGCCAGTCGGTACGCGGGTTGTCGATGCAATACAGGTAACCGACCGGGATATGGATCCAGAGGTAATCATCCTTGCGTCCCGCTTCCAGCAGCAGGACCGAGACGCCCGCGTCCTGGGCGAGCCTATTGGCGAGTACGCAGCCTGCCGAACCGGCACCGATGATGATGTAGTCGTATTTGCCAGCGGATTCCACGGTCTCTCCTTTAACCACCACCCCGTGCTTTTCCGGCCGCAGGCCGTCGCAATGATGGGGTACCGGTTTTTATATCGAAGTTGATGTATACAAATAGTACTGATGGTTAACACCGGGCCAAAACTGTGGACAACCCGGGTAAACCGTTTCGGCTCAGATGTTTACGCGCTGCATAAGCACTTGCATATCCCCTGTATGAGGAAAGGATGGATTCGGGACAAGAATTTCGCTTGTTGATATCAAAGGACTTGTCCCGTTTACGCCAACCGGCTATCCACGGAGTTATCCACAAGACTATTTGGCCACCGGCATGGTGAATTCCGCACCCTTGGCGATGGAATCCGGCCAGCGCTGCATCACCGATTTGTAACGTGTATAGAAGCGGATACCTTCCTCGCCATACGCATGCGCGTCGCCGAACAGCGAGCGCTTCCAGCCGCCGAAGGAATGCCAGGCCATCGGCACCGGAATCGGCACGTTGATGCCGACCATGCCAACCTCGATGCGGCGCGAGAATTCACGCGCGGTGTTGCCGTCGGAAGTGAAGAGCGCGACGCCGTTGCCAAACTCGTGTGCATTGATCAACTCCACCGCGGCGGCGAAATCCGGTACGCGGACGATGCACAGCACCGGCCCGAAAATCTCTTCCTGGTAAATCTTCATGTCGGGGGTGACATGGTCGAACAGCGTGCCGCCAAGGAAGAAGCCGTTTTCGTGGCCGGGTACCTTCAAGCCGCGGCCGTCGGCCAGCAGCTTGGCGCCGGCACGCACGCCTTCCTCGATATAGGCTTCGATCTTCGCCTTGTGTACGGCAGTGACCACCGGGCCCATTTCCGCATCGGTCTCCATGCCGTTCTTCACCTTCAGCGCCTGCACGCGCGGCACCAGCGCTTCGACCAGACGGTCGGCCACATTGCCGACCGCGACCGCGACCGAGATCGCCATGCAGCGCTCGCCGGCGGAACCGTAGGCCGCACCCATCAGCGCATCCACTGCCTGCTCCAGGTTGGCGTCCGGCATCACCACCATGTGGTTCTTCGCGCCGCCCAAGGCCTGCACCCGCATCGGATACGGCCCCTTGCGTTTCACGCCTTCGGTGTAGATGTATTCCGCAATCGGCGTCGAGCCGACGAAGGAGACTGCATTCACATGCGGATGGTGCAGCAGCGTGTCGACCGCCACCTTGTCGCCCTGTACCACGTTGAATACACCGTCCGGCAACCCAGCCTGCTTCAGCATCTCGGCGACCATCAGCGACGGCGAAGGATCTCGCTCGGACGGTTTCAGGATGAAGGTATTGCCGGTAGCCAGCGCGATCGGCGCCATCCACATCGGCACCATGAACGGGAAGTTGAACGGCGTGATGCCGGCGGTAACGCCCAGCGGCTGGCGCAACTGCCAGTTGTCGATGCCGCCGCCGATGTTGTCGGTGAATTGCGTCTTCATCAATTGCGGCGCGCCGCAGGCGAATTCCACCACTTCCAGGCCGCGCGTCACTTCGCCCTTGGCATCGGAAAACACCTTGCCGTGCTCGCGCGTAATTGCAGCGGCGAGGTCGTCGTGGTGCTTCTCGATCAATTCCTTGAACTTCGACAGGATGCGGGCGCGCTTCAAGGGCGCGGTATCGGCCCAGGCAGGTGCAGCGGCACGGGCGGCGGCCACCGCGGCATTGACCTCAGCTTCGCTCGCCAGCACCACGCGGGCAGTCACTTCGCCGGTGGCCGGGTTGAACACGTCCTGTTCGCGGCCGCTGGTCGATTCGGTAACGCGGCCATTAATGTGGTGCTGGATCAGTTTCGTCATAAGAATTCCTTTGGCAGATTCACGGTTTTTGCCAGCATATTCCGCTTTCCGGCGGCAATCCAATGAGTTCTTGTCAAGAGCAACATAAGGCGTGCTTATAATGGGGCATGGACCTGACCCAACTGCGCGCCTTCGTCACGGTCGCCCGCGAAGGCAACCTCACCCGGGCGGCGGACAAGCTGCACCTCACCCAGCCCGCCGTCAGCCTGCAGATCAAGTCGCTGCAGGCGGAACTCGACCTGCAGCTGTTTTCCCGCACGCCGGCCGGCATGACGCTGACCGATGATGGCGGCAAACTGCTGCCCTTCGCCGAACGGGTAATGGAAAGCGTCGCCGAATTCCGCCAGGGTGCGGCATCGCTGCATACGACGCTATCGGGCACGCTGGCCATCGGCACCATCCTCGACCCGGAGTTCATCCGGCTCGGTCCTTTCCTGAAGCGGCTGGTGGAGACTTATCCGCAGTTATCCACCGAGTTGCAGCATGGGATGTCCGGCTGGGTCCTGCAGCAGGTGCGAGCGGGCGTACTGGACGTAGGTTTCTTCCTCGGCACGCCCGGCAAGGAATTCCATTCCCAGAAGCTGACCTCCTTCACCTATTGCGTGGTGGCGCCGCAGGGCTGGAAGAACCGCATCGCCGGCAAGGACTGGCCGGCGCTGGCAAAGCTGCCGTGGATCTGGACGCCACCGGAGTCGGCCCATCACCGCTTGCTGACCAAGACTTTCAATCACTACAAGGTCACACCGAACAAGGTGGCACTGGTCGACCAGGAACCATCCATGCTCGACCTGGTGAAGTCCGGTGTCGGACTTTCCCTGATCCGGGAATCGATTGCCTTGCGCGAAGCGCATGCGCACGGCCTCGTGATCGCCGATGCCGTCAGCCTGTCGACCGAACTTTCCTTCATCACACTCGCCAAGCGGCGCAACGAACCGACGATTGCCGCGGTATTTGCATTGTTGCAATCGGTGTGGGGAAACTGAAGGCAAAGTACTAATAATTTCTGTGGATAAGTCGACGGAAATCGGCTTGAGCCAATGGGGATAACTCATTAGTTTTGCACAAGCCGTTTTTTCTCCAGAATCCGTCCCAGCGTCATACACGCCTTATCCAGATTTTTATGCGCAAGACAAATAACTGATTTTCATAGCGTTTACCGGGTTATCCACAGAAAGGCAGGCTCGTTAACCACTACTACTATTTCGATATATCAACTTCAAAGAAAACAAAACCATAAAGCCCTTATCCGTCGAACTTGCGCAAAACACCAGGCAAGAACTACGCTAGCCGCTTGTCTGAAAGCAAAGGAAAAACATGAGTTCGCGCCCCATCCGTCTTGGCATCGTCAGTGCATTGCATGAAGAACAGGCGGGCTTGATCGAAGCAATGCAAGGCGTATCCAGCACGACGCGCGGCATGCGGCAGTACACCGAAGGCAACTTGTGGGGATTGGATTGCGTGTGTGTATTGTCGCGGGTAGGCAAAGTGGCAGCGGCGGCAACGGTTGCCACGCTGATCGAACGGTTCGGCGTCACGCATCTGGTATTCACCGGCGTCGCCGGCAGCGCGCATTCTGGCGTGAATGTGGGCGATATCGTCGTGGCCGAATCGCTGGTGCAGCACGACATGACTGCCGAGCCGCTTTTCCCGCGTTATGAAGTGCCGCTGACAGGCCAGTCGCACTTCGCATCCGACATCCATATGACGGATGCGTTGGCAAATGCTGCCGGGGAATTCGTTTAC
>DASVLM010000185.1:0-7143 GCA_036384875.1 Noviherbaspirillum sp. | reverse complement strand
CGTCACCCATGCTCCCTTGCCGGGACGTGACCAACAGATTCCTTCGCGACGCGGTTGAGTCTTATATAAGATATAAGATTTAAGTTTACATTATGCATGAGCTTTTCACGATATGCAACTCTCGTTTGGTATCTGAAATCGGGAATCCGGGCCGGTTTACAGGAATGGGGGCAGCATATCGTGAGAAAGGGGGCGGCGGAGGCGGTCTGCTTGATCTGCATGCGCTGTTTCTCCGCCGCGTGATGGTTACGGCGCCGGGTTCGGGTGGCGCGTATGGATGGCGTCGATTTCCGCAAGGATGTCGTCGTTTAACGAAACATCGATGCTGTGCAGGTTGCTCTGCAACTGCTCCATCGTCGTCGCGCCGATGATATTGCTCGTCACGAAGGGCCGGCTTGTCACAAATGCCAGTGCCATTTGCGACGGGTCGATGCCATGTTTGCGCGCAAGGGCGACGTATTCCGCCGCTGCCTTTTCCGCCTGCGGATTGCTGTAACGGGAGAAGCGCTCGTACAGCGACAGGCGAGCGCCTGCCGGACGCGCGCCGTTCAGGTATTTCCCGGATAGCACACCGAAGGCGAGCGGCGAGTAGGCCAGCAACCCGACATGTTCGCGATGGGAGAATTCCGACAGACCGGTTTCGAAGCTGCGGTTGAGCAGACTGTAGGGATTCTGGATGGAGACGATGCGTGGCAGGTTCAGTTTCTCCGACGCCCGCAAGAATTGCGCAACGCCCCACGGTGTTTCATTCGAGACGCCGATATGCCGGATCTTGCCTGCCTTCACGAACTCCGCCAGCACCGACAGCGTTTCCTCGATCGGCACGGTGACTTCTTCCATATGCTTGTAGTCGCGGCGGCCGAAGATGTTGACGCTGCGGTCCGGCCAGTGCAACTGGTAAAGGTCGATGTAATCCGTCTGCAAACGTTCCAGGTTGCCGTGCAAGGCTTCGGTCAGGCCCTTGCGGTCGAAGCTGGTGTGGCCGCCGCGCACATGGCGCGGCTGGTGCGGCATGCGCGCCGGTCCTGCGGCCTTTGTCGCGATGATGAGCTTGCTGCGCTTGCCCGATTTCTTGAGCCAGTTGCCCAGATAGCGTTCGGTCAGCCCTTGCGTTTCGGCGCGGGGCGGCACGGGATACATCTCGGCGGCATCGATGACGTTGACGCCGAAATCGGTCGCCGCATCGAGCTGCGCATGCGCTTCGGCCTCGGTGTTCTGTTCGCCCCAGGTCATGGTGCCGAGGGTAATGGCGCTGACCTTGATGTCGGTGTGTCCGAGTTGACGGTATTGCACGGTGATGGTCCTTTGCAAGAGAGGTTGTGGCGGAACAATCCGGCCTGCCGTTGTCCGCCTGGCAGAAAATACGCCCGCCTGGCTCGCGGGGAGCGACGGAGTTCGACAATGATTATGCATGGGCCTCGCAAGGAGTGCTTGGCGGCGCTTTCCCGTGCTTTGTCCGGCGCCATGAGGCATCGCCTGATGGCGCTGAATTGCTGTAAGTCGACAAGAAGTGGTGGAATAATTAGAACGATCCAATTTATTGCAGCAACGTTAATACCGCTACATATTCCGCCTGAAGCCGCAGATAACTGCCTGGAGCAGAGAGAAGGGCCAGGTTCTGCTTTACGAATTTTTTCATACTGACATTCCAGAGATTGACAAATCCGGGGACGCCCTTATAATTTCATTGGAACGTTCCAATAAAAGGAGTTGTCATGAGCAAGACCGGGTGGGCATTCATCGGAGCAAGCACCATTGCCGATCAGTGGATGATCGACGCAGTGCGGGCAAATGGCGGCGAGGTGCTGTCCCTCTGCAGTCGCGACGCAACGCGGGGGTCGGAGTTTGCCGCCCGCCGCGGCATCGCTGCGAGCTACACCGATCTGGATGCAGCCATCAGCCATCCGGGCGTCGAGGCGGTGTACATCAGCACGACGAACGAACTCCACTTGCCGCAGGCGCTCGCCGCGATCGCGGCCGGCAAGCATGTGCTGTGCGAGAAGCCGCTGGCACTCTCGCTCGACGATGCCCGCCGCATGGTGAAGGCGGCCGCCGATGCCGGCGTCGTGATGGGAACGAATCATCACTTGCGCAATGCAGCAACGCACAGACGCATCCGCGAACTGGTGCAGGGCGGGGCGATCGGCAAGCCGCTGTTTGCCCGCGTTTTCCATGCCGTTTCCCTTCCCGCCAACCTGCAAGGGTGGCGCATCAACAATCCCGGCGCTGGAGGAGGCGTGATCCTCGATATTTCCGTGCATGACGCAGACACGTTGCGCTTCGCGCTGGGCGCCGAACCGGAAAGCGTCGTCGCGCTCGGCAGTTCCGGCGGGATGTCGTCCGAAGGCCTCGAAGACGGCGTGATGGCGGCGATCCTATTCGACAACGGCGTGGTAGCCCAGATCCACGATGCCTTCAATGTTCCATTTGCAAAAACCGGCTTCGAAATCCACGGCAGCGAAGGCTCGATCGTCGCCACCGACGTGATGACGCAGCGCGCGGTCGGCGACATCACCTTGCACAACAAGCAAGGCTCGACCGCTGTGCCGGTCGAGCACGAAAACCTCTATGTGCGTTCCGTGGCGTGCTTCGAAGCCGCGATGCGGGGCGAGGGAAAACCCGCAGCGAGCGGCGAGGACGGCGTGCGTTCGCTTGCAACGGCTCTCGCCATCCAGGAAGCATGCCGCAGCGGCCGTCGCGTGACGGTCGCCATCTGAAGGAAGAAATCGATGAATACCAAGGTAATCCCTGCAAGCCGTGCCGCGGAACTGCTGCACGACGGCGATGTGGTCAGCGTCAGTTCGTCCAGCGGCCTCGGCTGCCCGGACCTGGTGCTGGCGGCCATCGGCGAGCGGTTCCGCACCGGCGGCAAGCCGGCCGGCCTGACCATGCTGCATCCGATCGCGGCGGGCGACATGTATGGCATCAAGGGCATGGATCACCTTGCGCAGCCGGGACTGATCGACACCGTGCTGGCCGGCTCCTATCCCAGCGGTCCGTCGAGCCTGCCGATGCCCGACATCTGGTCGATGATTGTCTCGAATAAGGTACGTGCTTATAACGTGCCCAGTGGTATTCTTTTCGACATGCATCGCGACGCCGCCGCCAAGCGCCCCGGAGTACTTACCAAGGTCGGACTCGGTACCTTCGTGGATCCGGACCTCCAGGGTTGCGCCATGAACCCGCTGGCGGAAGAAAAGAGCATCGTGCGCAAGGTGGAGTTCGACGGCCAGCAATGGCTGTACTTCCCGGCGATCGCGCCGCGCGTCGCCATCGTGCGCGCCACCACCGCCGACGAGCGCGGCAATCTCTCCTACGAACATGAAGGCGCCTTCCTCGGCGGGCTCGACCAGGCGCTCGCTGCGCGCAACAACGGCGGCATCGTGATCGCCCAGGTCAAGCGCGTGGTGAAAGCCGGTTCGATCCCGACCCAGCGCGTGCACATTCCCTGCAACCTGGTCGATTACATCGTGGTCGACCCCGAGCAGGCGCAGACCACACAGACCTCCTACGACCCGGCCATCAGCGGCGAAGTCGCCAAGCCGATGAGCGAATTCGAGGGCATGCCGTGGAGCGCCGACAAGGTTATCGCGCGCCGTGCGGCGATGGAGTTGCGCGACGGCCAGGCGGTGAACCTCGGTTTCGGCATTTCCGCCAACGTGCCGCGCATCTTCCTGGAGGAAGGCAAGCATGGCGCCATCACCTGGGTGATCGAGCAGGGCGCCGTCGGCGGCGTGCCGCTGCTGGGCTTCGCCTTCGGCTGTTCCGCGAACGCCGACGCCATCATGCCGTCGCCGGCGCAATTCACCTATTTCCAGGGTGGCGGCTTCGATGTGTCGCTGCTGTCCTTCCTGCAAATCGACCGGCGCGGCAACGTCAATGTCTCCAAGCTGCCGGCCCGGCCCTATCTCACGGCAGGCTGCGGCGGCTTCGTCGATATCACCACGCATGCGAAGAGCATCGTGTTCTCCGGCTACTTCAACGTAGGCGCGAAGGTGGTCGCCGGTAACGGCAGGCTGAGCATCGAACAGGAAGGCAAGTCGCCCAAGCTGGTCGAAGCAGTGGACCACATTACTTTCAGCGGCGACATGGCGCGCCAGCGCGGCCAGCAGGTGCTGTACGTGACCGAGCGTTGCGTCATGCGGCTCGGCCGCGAAGGCATGGAAGTGATCGAAGTCGCGCCCGGCATCGATGTACAAAAAGATATCGTTGCGCAGGCAGGCTTTCCGCTGCGCGTCTCGTCCGAAGTCAAGCTGATGGATGCCGCTCTGTTCACGGATGCTCCCATGGGACTGTTCACCGGGGAGGCTGGCCATGTCTGAGAAAGACGGAGCAATCCTCGTCGAAGAAGACGGCGGCATCGTCACCGTGCGCGTGGCGCGCGGTGCCAAGTTGAATGCGCTGACGCCGCACATGATCGATGAACTCGGCGCCGTCGCGCTCGCCCTCGATGCGCGCAACGACGTGCGCTGCGTGATCCTGACGGGCGAAGGCGAAAAAGCCTTCTGCGTCGGTGCCGACATCAACGCCTGGTCCGCGCTGTCGCCGCTCGACATGTGGCGGTTGTGGGTGCGGCGCGGCCATCGCGTGTTCGACCTCTGGGCGCGCCTGCGTCCGCCGGTCATCGCTGCCATCAACGGCCATGCCCTGGGCGGCGGGCTGGAACTCGCTGCGGTAGCCGATATCCGCATCGCTTCTCGCAGCGCAACGTTCGGCCTGCCGGAAGCGACGATCTCGACCTGTCCCGGCTGGTCCGGCACGCAGCGCCTGGTAAAGCTGATCGGTTCAAGCCGCGTGAAGTACCTCGCGCTCAGCGGCCAGCGCGTCAACGCCGACTTTGCGCTGCAACTGGGCGTGGTGCACGAGGTCGTGGAGGCGGGCGCCGTCGCGGCCCGAGCCCGCGAACTGGCGTCGCATATCGCCACGCTGGCGCCGGTATCGCTGCAACTGACCAAACAATTGATCGACGCCGCGGACGGCGAAGGTGCCGCGCTGGCGCTGGAAGCGATGGCCTCTGCTGTTGCCGCCGGCACCGCCGATGCGGCAGAAGGCGTCGCCAGCTTCCGCGAGAAGCGTCCCGCACACTATTCCGGAGAATGAAATGATCCAACAAGAGCACTCCCTGCTGATGCTGTCCGAACCGCCTGCCGACATCAAGGCCTACCGCGGCCGCCTGCTGATCGGCGGCGAATGGATGGAAGCGGCATCGGGCAAGCGGCTGGAACGCGAGAGCCCCGCCCATGGCAAGCTGGTCGCCACCTATGCGGCTGCCGATGCACAAGACGCCGCGAAGGCCGTGGCCGCTGCACGCGCCGCGTTCGACAAAGGTCCATGGCCGCGCATGAAGGGCGTCGAGCGCGCCAACATCCTGCTTGCCGTGGCCGCCGGCATCGAGGCGCGTGTTGAAGCGCTGGCGCTGCAGGAAGCGCTCGAGTCGGGCAAGCCGCTGTCGCAGGCGACCGGCGAAATCAAGGGTTGCGCCGAGCTGTGGCGCTACGCCGCCGCACTGGCGCGCACGTTGCATGGTGACGCCTACAACACGCTGGGCGAGGACATGCTCGGCCTGGTGTTGCGACAGCCGATCGGCGTCGTCAGCATGATCACGCCGTGGAATTTCCCGTTGTGGATCCTGTGCCAGAAGCTGCCGTTCGCGCTGGCCGCCGGTTGCACCGCCGTCGTGAAACCGAGCGAACTGACGTCCGGCACCTCGCTCATGCTGGGCGAGATCCTGCTTGAAGCGGGCGTGCCCGCCGGCGTGGTCAACATCATTACCGGCACCGGCCCGGACGCAGGCCAGGCCATGGTCGACAACACTGACGTCGACATGATCACCTTCACGGGCTCCACCCGAGTCGGCCGCGAGATCGGCGCCATCGCAGGCCGCCTGCTGAAAAAGGTGGCGCTCGAACTCGGCGGCAAGAATCCGCAGATCGTATTTCCCGACTGCGACTTCGAAGCGGCCGTCGATGCCGTGGTATTCGGCGTCTATTTCAACGCCGGCGAGTGCTGCAACAGCGGCAGCCGGGTGCTGGTGCACAAGGACATTGCCGAGCGCTTCACTGAGGCAGTGGTGGAGCGCGCTCGCCAGGTGAAGGTAGGCGATCCGCTGCATCCCGAGGTCAAGGTCGGCGCCATGGTCAGCCGCCAGCAGCTCGAAGGCGTGCTGGGGCACATCCGCGATGCCAGCCGCGCCGGTGCCACCGTAGCATTGGGCGGCGACCGCTACGAGACAGTCCAGGGCCACTACCTGCAACCCACCGTGCTGACCGGCGTGACGCCGGACATGACGGCGGCAAAGGAAGAGCTGTTCGGCCCGGTGCTGTCTGTCATCACCTTCGACAGCGTGGACGAAGCCATCGATATCGCCAACAGCACCATGTACGGCCTGTCGGCAGCGGTGTGGAGCAAGGATATCGACACCTGCATGGCGGCGGCACGGCGCATCGATGCCGGCACGGTCTGGGTCAACACCTTCCTGGACGGCTATCCGGAACTGCCGTTCGGCGGCTTCCATGACAGCGGCGTCGGCCGCGAGCTGGGCCGCCAGGCGGTGGAAGACTTTACCGAAACGAAAACAATACAGGTGCATATCGGACCGCGCACCGGATGGTGGTTGCCGCGCAAATAGCATCGCAACCTGCATCGCAGCCAGCACTGCAACGAATACAACAAGAAGCGCCCACAACAGCGCCAGGACAACGAGAAAAAGACCGGTCAAGCCGGATTGACACATGGGATGCCGGGGGTATCCCGCATTGAAGTCCAATTAGGAGAAGAGAGATGAAGCACCTCAGCAAAATAGTCAGCCTGTCCACACTGGTCGCAGCGCTCGGCACGGCGGGCATGGCCCATGCGCAGGACAAGTCGGTCGAACTGGTCCACTGGTGGACTTCGGGCGGCGAAGCGGCGGCACTCAAGGTGCTGCGCGAAGACCTGGCCAAGCGCGGCTACGGCTGGAAGGACAGCCCGATTGCCGGCGGCGGCGGCGACCAGGCCCGCACGGTGCTGCGTGCACGCGTCGCATCCGGCAACCCGCCGGAAGCCATGCAGATGCTCGGTTTCACCATCACCGACTACGCTGAAGAAGGCTTGCTGGGCAACCTGAACGAGGTCGCTCACAAAGAGGGCTGGGACAAGGTCGTG
>DASVLM010000184.1:0-14798 GCA_036384875.1 Noviherbaspirillum sp. | reverse complement strand
GGCGTCGACATGTTCGATTGCGTCATGCCTACGCGCAATGCCCGGAACGGCTGGATCTTCACCCGCTACGGCGACGTCAAGATCAGGAATTCCCGCTACAAGGATGATGAAAAACCGCTGGATGAAAGCTGCGAATGTTATGCATGCCGCAATTTTTCCCGCGCGTACATCTACCACTTGTTCCGCGCCGGCGAAATCCTTGGCGCGCGCCTGAACACCATCCACAACCTGCACTATTACCTGCAACTGATGCGGGAAATGCGCGCCGCCATCGACGCCGACCGTTTTCAGGCTTTCGTTGTCCAATTCCACTCCGACCGGGCGCGCGGGGTATAGATAACGGAAGGTGCCACCGGGCAAGGCTGCGGCACCGTTCCTTATCTCTTGCAATGCTAAAATGCCGGGTTATTCCACAAAATCAACCTGGAGTCCGAACGTGTTCATTTCCAACGCATACGCACAATCCGTCACTGGCGGCGCCGATGGCGGCCTGATGAGCTTCCTGCCCATCATCCTGATGTTCGTCGTGCTGTACTTCCTGATGATTCGTCCCCAGATGAAACGCCAGAAGGAACAGAAGTCCATGATGGATGCGCTCGGCAAGGGCGACGAAGTGGTCACCGCCGGCGGCATGGTCGGCAAGGTCACCAAGGTGGCGGATGCCTATGTGACGCTGGAAGTTGCCAATGGCACGGAAGTCGTGGTCCAGAAGGCATCGGTCACCACGCTGCTGCCCAAGGGCACCCTCAAGGATCTGTAATACCCCATCAGCCCGCGGGCGCGGAATGCATGGTCATCGGCCGGCATTCGCCCCGTGCGGACTCGCTATCCAGGCCAGGTCACCATGAATCGTTATCCCCTCTGGAAATACATCATCATCGGCATCGCGCTCGTGTTCGGCGCGCTGTATACGATGCCCAACTTCTTCGGCGAATCGCCCGCCGTGCAGGTCAGCAGCGCGAAAGCGACCGTCAAGGTCGGTTCCGACATGGTTGACCGTGTCCAGCAGGCGCTGCAGAACGCCAACCTCAAGCCCGAAGGAGTGGTATTCGACGGCAGTTCGGTGCGCGCCCGCTTCGCCAATACCGACGCCCAGTTCGCCGCCAAGGCAAGGCTGGAAAAGGACCTGAATCCCGATCCGAACGATCCGACCTATATCGTCGCCTTCAACCTCTTGTCGAATACGCCGCAATGGCTGCAGAGCATCCATGCGCTGCCGATGTTCCTCGGCCTGGACTTGCGCGGCGGTGTGCATTTCCTGATGCAGGTGGATACCAAGGCGGTGCTCAACAAGCGCCTGCAAGGCTTGCAGGGCAGCATCCGCAGCCTGTTGCATGACAAGAACGTCCGCTATGCGGGCATCACGCGCAGCGGCGATGTGATCGAAGTCCATTTCCGCGATCCCGAAACCCGAGCCAAGGCTCGCGAGGTGCTGGCTTCGACCCTGGCCGAAATCACGATGGAAGATGCCGCCGAAGGCTCCGACCTGAAGCTGGTTGCCACGGTCAAGCCGCAGGCGCTGAAACAGACAGAGGAAGACGCCGTGACGCAGAACATCGTCACGCTGGGCAACCGCGTCAATGAACTCGGCGTGTCCGAGCCGGTCATTCAGCGCCAGGGCGCCGATCGCATCGTGGTGCAGTTGCCTGGCGTGCAGGACGTATCCCGCGCCAAGGACATCATCGGCCGCACGGCGACACTGGAAGTGCGCATGGTGGACGAGAGCGTTACGCGAGGCACCGAGGAAACCGCTGCAATTCCCTTCGGCTCCGAACTGTTCAAGGTCGGCAAGGGCGCGCCGGTGGTTCTCTACAAGGACCCGATCATTACCGGCGACTACATCTCCAGCGCCAGCGCCAGCTTCGATCAGAATCACCAGCCGTCCGTTTCCATCGACCTGAACGGCGACGGCGGACGCAAGATGCGTGACGCCACGCGCGATCGCATCGGCAAGCTGATGGCTATCGTGCTGTTCGAAAAGGGCAAGGGCGAAGTGCTGACAGTTGCCACCATCCGCGACGAACTCGGTTCCCGCTTCCAGATCACCGGCATGGGCACGCCGCAGGCGGCTGCCGACCTTGCGCTGCTGCTGCGCGCCGGCTCGCTCGCCGCACCGATGGAAATCATCGAGGAGCGCACCATTGGCCCGCAGCTTGGCGCCGACAACATCCGCAAGGGCTTCAACTCGACGCTCTACGGTTTTGCCGCGATCGCGATCTTCATGATGGCCTACTACATGCTGTTTGGCTTCTTCAGCGTGCTGGCGCTGTCGGTGAACCTGCTGCTGCTGGTGGCCCTGCTGTCTCTCTTGCAGGCCACGCTCAGCCTGCCCGGCATCGCCGCAATTGCGCTGGCGCTGGGTATGGCGATCGACTCCAACGTGCTGATCAACGAGCGCATCCGCGAGGAACTGCGCGCAGGCAATACGCCGCAAGCCGCCATCTCTGCCGGCTTCGAACGTGCGTGGGCGACGATTCTCGACTCCAACGTCACCACGCTGATCGTCGGCCTCGCGCTCCTGATCTTCGGTTCCGGCGCGGTGCGCGGTTTTGCCGTCGTGCACACGCTAGGCATCCTGACCTCGATCTTTTCCGCCGTATTCGTCTCGCGCGGAGTGGTCAACCTGTGGTACGGACGCCGCAAGAAGCTGGCCGGAGTCTCCATCGGCCAGATCTGGAAGCCCGGACAAACGTAAGCACCGTCGCAGAATAAAGGAACCAACATGGAATTTTTCCGCATCAAACGCGACATTCCCTTCATGCGCCATGCGCTGGTGTTCAATGTCATTTCGCTGATCACCTTCCTGGCGGCAGTGTTCTTCCTCTGGCACAAGGGTTTGCACCTGTCGATCGAATTCACCGGCGGCACCGTGGTCGAGGTGAGCTATCCGCATCCTGCCGATGTCGAAGGCATACGCAAGACGGTGGAAGGCCTCGGCTTGTCCGATGTCCAGGCGCAGAGCTTCGGTACGGCGCAGGATGTGATGATCCGCCTGCCTTCGCAAAAAGGCTTGAACTCCACGCAACTGAGCGACAAGGTGATGGATGCGCTCAAGGCGCAGGATGCGGGCGTCGAAAAGCGCCGTGTCGAATTCGTCGGTCCCCAGGTCGGCGAGGAACTTGCGCGCGACGGCCTCAATGCACTCGGCATGGTGGTGCTCGGTGTGATGATCTATCTCGCCATCCGCTTCGAATGGAAATTCGCGGTGGCGGCCATCATCGCCAACCTGCACGACGTGGTCATCATCCTCGGCTTCTTCGCCTTCTTCCAGTGGGAATTCTCGCTGTCGGTGCTGGCGGCGGTGCTGGCAGTGCTGGGTTACTCGGTGAATGAGTCGGTGGTTATCTTCGACCGTATCCGTGAAAACTTCCGCAAGCTGCGCAAGTCATCGGTGACGGAAGTCATCAACAACGCCATCACCAGCACCATCTCACGCACCATCATCACCCACGGTTGCACCCAGATGATGGTGCTGTCGATGCTGCTGCTCGGCGGCCCGACGCTGCACAATTTTGCACTGGCGCTGACCATCGGCATCCTGTTCGGCATCTATTCCTCGGTGTTCGTGGCAGCTGCAGTTGCGATGTGGCTCGGGGTCAAGCGCGAAGACTTGATCAAGCCGGTCAAGGAAAAGGACGAGCACGGCGGTGCCGTCGTCTGATTGCAAGCATCCCCTAAAAAGCCGGCCTTCGCGCCGGCTTTTTTATCGCGGATCGGGATGGAAAATTCCCCGCACGGCAGAAGGCGGCTATCATGGATAGCGCTATCATTTGTTACTCATTTATACTGCCGGCATGCCGAACGAATCCAATCTTCCCCGCGGCCGCGCCCGCCGCCGTATCACGCTCGCCGACGTCGCCCGCGAAGTAGGGGTGTCCACGATGACCGCCTCGCGCGCCATCAGCAGGCCGGAGCTCGTCACGCCGGAATTGCGGGCGCAGATTGAAAAGGCGATCGAGGCGCTCGGCTATGTGCCCAACCGCGCCGCCCGGGCGCTTGCCTCTGCGCGCTCGCACGTGATCGCGGTGCTGATTCCCTCGCTTTCCAATGCCGTCTTCACCGACGTGCTCGCCGGCATCCAGGATGCGGTCGATGCGGAGGGTTACCAGGTGCTGATCGGCAACACGCGCTATTCCGATGCGGAAGAAGAAAAGCTCGTCAACATCCACCTGCAGTCGAACCCGGACGGCGTGATCCTCACCGGCCTCACACAGAGCGAGAAGGTGCGCCAGATGCTCGCTGCGTCGCGCGTGCCGACGGTCTCGATGATGGATTTGTCGGACGATCCGCAGCGCTATTCGGTCGGCCTCTCGCAATTCGATGCGGGCGCCACCATCACGCGCCACCTGCTGGAGCGGGGCTACCGCCGTATCGGCTTCATCGCATCGCAACTGGACGAACGTACGCAGAAGCGCGCCGAAGGCTACCGGCATGCGCTGCGCGAAGCGGGGCTCTACGATCCGCAGCGCGAAATCCTGGTGCCCGATCCGTCGACGATTGCGCTCGGTGCCGAACTGGTCGGTCGACTGCTGGCTGTGGCACCCGATTGCGACGCCGTATTCTGCTGCAACGACGACCTCGCCTACGGCGCGATTTTCCAGTGCCAGCGGCGCGGCATCGCCATTCCGCGCAAGCTGGCCGTCTGCGGCTTCAACGACCTGCCGGCATCGGCATGGATGAATCCTTCCGTCACCACCATTGCCACGCCGCGCTATCGCATCGGCTATGAAGCGGCCAGCCTGCTCAAGCGCCTGATCCACGGCGAAGAACCGGTGCGCCACCGGGTAGACCTTGGCTACACGCTGATGGCGCGCGAAAGCACCTGACCCACCGCTGGGCGAACCCGGACGCTCGTTTCTGCTGCAAAGCACAATCGAATTTTCTTTACATGCTCATCGCAGGCGCTACAATTCAGTCCATTGTTAGCGCTAACAAAAAGGCGAAAGTGAAAGAAGGACTCAAACAAATGAGCGGCGAGCACGGCGGGAATACGCAGCGTTATGTGGTGATGGGCGTCAGCGGCTGCGGCAAGAGCGAGATCGGCGCGCGGCTGGCGCAGCGGCTGGGATATCCCCACCTCGAAGGCGACAGCTACCATTCGCCGCGCAACATCGAGAAGATGGCGGCAGGCATGCCGCTCAATGACGACGACCGCAGGGATTGGCTGCATGCACTCGCCGCGGAAATTGCCGCTGCACATGACCAATCGCGTGGCCTGGTGCTGTCGTGCTCTGCACTCAAGCGCAGCTACCGCGACCTGCTGCGCCAAGGCGATCCCGGCCTCATTTTCATCCATCTGTCGGGCGACCGCAGCCTGATCGAAGAGCGGATGCGGGCGAGGCCCAACCATTTCATGCCGGTATCGCTGCTTGACAGCCAGTTTCGCGACCTTGAGCCGCTGGGGATTGGCGAAGCCGGCCTGGCACTCGACATCAGGCTCGCGCCGGACGACATCGTGCAGCGCGTTCTCGACCGTCACGACAAGGCATGACGGCGCAATCCAGGAGACAGCAATGAAGCGACTCATATCAAGACTCGAATGGCTGGTCGAAGGACTGATGGCCCTGGCGCTGGCGGTGATGGCCGTTTGCGTGTTCGGCAACGTTGTCCTGCGCTACGTGTTCAACACCGGTATCGCGGCGGCGGAAGAGATTTCCCGCCTGATGTTCGTCTGGCTCATCTTTCTCGGCGCGATCCTCGCGCTGCGGAGGAATGCGCATCTCGGCGTGGAACTGGTGCAGGCGCGGCTGCCGAAATCGGTGCGCAAGGCCTGCGCCGTCATCAGCCACCTGCTGATGCTCTATGGTCTCTGGCTCTTCCTTTACGGCAGCTGGACGCAGACTCTCATCGGCCTGCATACCTTTTCCACCGTGCTCGGCTATCCCACCGCATTTATGGCGTCGTCAGGCCTGCTTTGCGCCGCATCAATGATGCTCATCGTGCTGGCCAATCTCTGGCGCATCGTCTCCGGACATCCGGATGCCATCGTGCCCGGCAACACGCCGCCGTCGATGCCGCAGGCGCATGGCGAATATCCCGGCGCCCATGGCGCCAGTGCAGAAACCGTCTACGAACAAAAGGTAACGAAATGACGCTCACGGTATTCCTCGGTTCGCTTACGCTGCTGATGGCGATCGGCATGCCGATCGCCTTCGCCCTGATCCTGACGGGCGTGGCCCTGATGATCCATCTCGATTTCTTCGACGCCCAGATCGTTGCGCAGAACCTGCTCTCCGGCGCCGACAACTTTCCGTTGATGGCGGTGCCGTTCTTCATCCTCGCTGGAGAGCTGATGAATGCGGGCGGCATCTCTCGGCGCATCATCAATCTTGCCGTCAGCTTCGTCGGTCACATCAACGGCGGGCTCGGCTACGTGACCATCGCTGCATCGGTGCTGCTGGCAAGCCTGTCGGGCTCGGCGATCGCCGACACTGCCGCCCTGGCCACGCTGTTGATCCCGATGATGCGCGACCATGGTTATGCGGTACCGCGCTCCGCCGGCCTGATCGCATCCGGCGGCATCATCGCGCCCATCATTCCGCCGTCCATGCCGTTCATCATCTTCGGCGTCACGACCAATACCTCGATCAGCAATCTGTTCCTCGCGGGGATCGTTCCCGGCGTCCTGATGGGTGCGGCGCTGGTAACGGTATGGTTCATGCTGGCGCGAAAGATGAACGTCACCCCGCAGCCGAAGATGGGCTGGAGCGAACGCCGCCACGCGCTGATCGATGGCGTGTGGGCCCTGATGCTGCCGGTGATCATTCTCGGCGGTTTGCGCGGCGGCATCTTCACACCAACGGAGGCCGCTGTCGTCGCAGCCGTGTATTCGATGTTCGTCGCGCTCTTCATTTATCGCGAGGTAAAGTTCCGCGATCTGCGCCGGCTGCTGGTCGATGCCGCCCGCACTACCAGCACGGTGATGTTCCTGTGTGCAGGTGCGCTGGTGTCGTCCTACATGGTGACGCTCGCCGACTTGCCTGCCCTTGTGACAGATTTCCTCGGTCCGCTGATGCAGGACCCGCGCGTGCTGATGGGTGCCATCATGCTGCTGCTCCTGGCGATCGGCACGGTAATGGACCTCACGCCCACCATCCTCGTGATGGGCCCGGTGCTGATGCCGCTGGCAGTCAAGGCTGGGATCGACCAGACCTATTTCGGTGTGATGTTCGTACTCGTCGGGACGCTGGGTCTCATTCATCCGCCGGTCTGCACCGTGCTGAACGTGGTGTGCGGTGTCGCGAAGATTTCCCTGGAGAGCGCGACGAAAGGCATCTGGCCTTTCCTGCTCACCTACATCCTGCTGATTTCGCTGTTCATCGTTTTCCCTGGAATCGTCACCGTGCCAATGCACTGGTTCCGTTAATTCTGTTAATCGCGCTACAACTACAAATGGAGGGGTCATGAAACATATCATCAAGAAACTCGTTATTGCGGCGGCCGTCGCAGGTGCTGCCAGCGCTGCACTGGCAGCCGATTTCCAGCCGCGCATCATCCGCTTCGGCTACGGCCTTGCCGAGGACAGCAACCAGGGCCGCGCAGCGAAATTCTTCGCCGACGACCTGGCCAAGCGCACCGGCAACAAGATGCGCATGAAGGGCTTCGGCAATGCCAGCCTCGGCAGCGACATCCAGATGCAGAATGCGCTGATCGGCGGTGCACAGGAAATGATGGTCGGCTCGACCGCGACGCTGGTCGGCATCGTCAGCGACTTCGGCGTGTACGACCTGCCTTTCGTGTTCCGCAACGAGAAGGAAGCGGACACCATTCTCGACGGCCCGTTTGGCCAGGCGCTGCTTAACAAGCTGCAGGAGAAAGGCCTGATCGGCCTCGTCTACTGGGAAAACGGCTTCCGCAACCTGACCAACTCCAAGCGTCCGATCACGAAAATGGAAGATCTGCAAGGCATCAAGCTGCGTGTGATGCAGAACCCGGTCTACATCGACATGTTCAAGGGCTTCGGCGCGAACGCTGTGCCGCTCGCATTCTCCGAACTCTTCACCGCCATGGAAACCGGTACGGTCGACGGCCAGGAGAATCCGGTGACGACCATCCAGTCCAGCAAGTTCTATGAAGTGCAGAAATACCTCTCGCTCACCAAGCACGTCTACAGCCCGTGGATCGTCCTCGCCAGCAAAAAATGGTGGGACGGCTTGAGCGCCGACGAGCACAAGGCAATTCAGGATGCCGCCATCGCCGCGCGCGACTTCGAGCGCAAGGACACGCGCGAGGCTTCCGCGAAGGCGATCGACTTCCTGAAGTCGAAAGGCATGCAGGTCACCGTCGTCAGCGACAAGGAAATTGCACGCATGCAGGACACCACGCGGCAGGCGATGTACAAGTTTGCCAATGACGGCCACACCAAGCTGATCAAGGAATTGCAGACGGATCTGGAGAAGCTGCGCAAGTGATCAACGCTGGCGCCCGTCCATGGGCGCCAGCATCGTCAACGACGGGGGGGCAACCATGATGTGCAAATTCAATATGAGACTGGCCGGCTGGATGCTTGCGGCGACATTCCTCGCAGGAGGCAATGTCCATGCGCAGCAGGACACAGCCAAGGCAGCGCAGCCGGCGGTGGCCGAGGAGATCGACCTGATCCGGCATGGCGAAAGCGAAGACAATCTCGATGCCGGCAAGCCGGTGGTGTCGCTGAGCGGCAGGATCATGCCCAGCTCCGGCAAGATCCTCTCCGGCTGGAACGCGGCCAGCCTCACGATGCGCGGCGTTGCGCAGGCCGTGAAAGCGGGCGAGACGCTCAAGGCTGCCGATGCAGCAGCAGCGGTTCCGTTGAGCCAGGCGATGTGGGTTTATTCGCCGCAGCTGCGCACGCAGCAGACGCTCGCCGGTGTACTCACCGGCGCAGGCATGGCGGATGCGGCCACGCTGGCAGCAGCGAGACCCGATACCCGGGTGATGGAGCGTTCCGCCGGCGACGTGACCAATCTCACCTGGGAGCAGGCCGCAGACGTGTGGCCGGAAATGAAGAAGGGCAAGGCTGCGCGCGTGTTCCACAACGCCGAATTCGGCTACCCGAACGGCGAATCGCTGGCGCTTGTCTACAAGCGTTCAGCCGCTGCGCTGGACGATTACATGCGGCAATCGAAGCGCGTCGTCATCGTGTCGCATGAACTGACGATCAAGGCCATGCTGGCGCATCTGCTGCAAGGGAAAATCACCGACGATGCCTTCAAGGTGAAGGTCAATAATGCGGGAGTCATCAGCCTGCGGAGATCGGGCGATCATTGGATGCTGGTGCAGTAAGGATCCCGCTTTTCCTCGTTCGTCCTGCACGAATTACAGGCACCATCGGCCGTCAACGTGACGGCCGATGGCGTTTCATTTGAATCGCTTCAGTTCGATGGATGTCATCGCGAAGTAAAGCGCATCCACCCATTCCCTTCCGAATTCCTTCTTGTATTGCTCAATGACCGCCCGCGTTACCATGCGCAAGTGCGAGCGTTCGACACGGACACTTCCGTGATGGTCATTCCGGATTTGCGTAGCTCCTGGAGAATGGCTTCATTGTCGGTACGTATCAGCGCGCGTTCGAAATTCTTCGCTTCTCGTGCAGTTTCCCGAATGGTTGTCTGATGCTGCGGCGACAGCATTTCCTATAATTTTCTACTCATCAGCAGAACCCAGACGCTGTAGCCGTGCCCGCTGATCGTCATGCCGCGGAAGCTGTTTTCCCAGAATTCGAGTCCGATCAATCCTGCATGTCTGCTCCTCTTATTGCAGCCGTCATGCATCCCGTGTTGCCGGGAGTGCTTCTGCACGAACTGCCGGCTTTGAAATGAAAAAAGCCTGCCTTGGCGGTGGCAGGCTCAACCACGAATCCATCGTGGAACCCGCGGAGACAAGCGTCGAAAGCTGATCAGAAGAAATGGCGAATGCCGACGTTGAATTCCGAAGCGGTGTTCCCCGCTACCGGCACGCGCAGGCTGGAACCGCTGTCATTGGAAAGTCTGCCGTAGCTGGTGTACAGGTTGGTACGCTTCGACAGCGCGTGCGAGTAGCCGACGGCCCACTGCTTCGCATCCGCATTGGAAACGGCGCGGTTGTTCTTCTTCGCGAACGAGGCAATCACGGTACCGGCGGAACCGACAGGCGCCGTCAGGCCGAGCAGCCAGTCGCGTACGTCGGCGCTGGCGGTACCCTTGACGGTGGCGTAGGCGGCATAAGCCTTCACCACCTTGAAGTCATAGTTGCCGCCGAGCAGCCATGTGTGGCGATCGTCGGTGCCGGCGGCATTGTTGACCTTCGTGTAGGTCAGCACGGCATCGAGCTGGCCGTTCTTGTAGCCCGCGTAGCCGCCGATAGCGCGGTTGGCGCTGCTGTTGCCCGCGACTTCGCCCAATGCATACTCCAGTTCGCCACGGAAGCCGTTGGCCTCAAAGTGGTAGGTCAGCGCGTTGTCGAAGCGGCTGTTTTCATATTCGGTGTTGAAGATGCGGGCGGAGTCGCCGGCCAGGTCATCGCTGAAAGGATCGAAGGTGTTGAGGTTCGAATAAACCGGGGTCCACAAACGGCCGGCCTTGACCGTGCCGAAGCCGCCGCTCAATCCCACCCATGCCTGGCGATTGAACAAGCGCGCTGCATCAGACTGCGCGCCGGTATCGGTATTGAAGCCGTTTTCCAGCTGGAAGATCGCCGACATGCCTCCGCCGAGGTCTTCCGTACCCTTGAAGCCGATGCGGCTGCCGCTTTGCTTGCCGCTGTCCATGCTGGTGGTTGTGGTGGAGCCGTTGTCGGTACGCACCAGGCCCACATCGACGATGCCGTAAATGGTGACATTGGACTGGGCCATGGCCGAGCCGGCGAGTGAGGAAAGCGCGGTGAGCGCGAGCAGTGTTTTTTTCATGTTGAAATCCCTGGTTGGAAATGGGCGCCGAAAACCTTTCGGCAGGATGCGGTAATCCGGCAGCCGCACGGACGGCACGGTTTGCCGGGCTTATCGGGTGTCGGATTTTTTTGCATGGCACGGATAGCGCTAACAAAATTATTGTCTGCGCCTTCCTCCTCAGGTGCGCAGGACGTTCCGAATTCCCCAGGCCATTGTCAATGGCAGCGTTATCGTAAAATGTTAACGTTAACAAGTAAACTTCTTTTTAGCTCGCCATGAACTCGCCATGAATTGCGGTGGTATTTTTGAAACACCCGGCGGGCCCGGTGCTAAGGTGCTCGTTGAGGAGGGGGTACGGTGTGCAGGGGGCATCGCCATGCCACGGACGTACTCGTCCGCGGCAATCGGTGAACGATCTTTTTCGGCGTACTTGCCGATTACTCCGTGTCGTTACATGCGTCTATCTTGATCGCGGCAGATTCCAGGCTGGACTTGAGTTTCGCCAGTTCGCGATCAAGCGCAGCAAAATCTTCCTCCGCATATTCCTGGAAGGGCTGTTTGCAGAACGCAATTTGGGGTGCAAAAACGCGCTTGAACTCGGCTTCGCCTTTCGGGGTGAGTTTGACGATCATGCACCGACGGTCGTTTGTATTCATGGTCCGCGCCACCAAGCCCTTGGCTTCCAGACGGTCCAGCACCCCGGTCAGGGTACCCTTCGTCATCAGCGTTTTCTCGCCCAGTTCGCGTCCTGACATGCCTTCAGTGTTGCCCAGCGTGGCGATGATGTCGAACTGCGGCGGCGTCAGTCCCTGCTCGCGCACTTTGGTGTCCGATATATGCATGAAGGCGTGATAACACTCCGCCAGCAACCGGATGCTGCGCAGGTAGCGTTCCTTTCCGCTGCTCATATGGCGTCCTAGGTCTGTGTAATGAAAAAAGCCGGCGTATTCTACGGCCGGCTTTTCGTTATGCAGGCATTTCTCAGTCTGCCTTCAGCGCTTCGACCTGGATCGCCAGCTTGACGTCCGGCGAGAACATCGGCGTGCCGTAGCTCAGGCCGAAGTCGGTGCGCTTGAATTCGGCCGTCGCATCGGCGCCGCACACTTCGCGCTTGAGCATCGGGTGAGGGATGCACTTGAACTTGTTGATCTTCAGCGTTACGGGCTTCGTCACGCCCAGCATCGTCAGGTCGCCTTCGACCGCCACCGGCGTATCGCCTTCGAACTTGAATGCCTTGGCCTTGTAGGTAATGGTCGGGAATTGCTCGACATTGAACATGTCCTTGGACTTGGCGTGCTCGTTCAGCTTGGCGAAGCCGAAGTCCAGCGAATTCGCATCGATGGTGATATCAGCGGTGCCGGTCTTTGCTGCGCGATCGAAATGAATCGTGCCGCTGGTCTTGGTGAACTTGCCGCGCCAGACCGAAATGCCCATATGATCGGCCTCGAAGCTGGGGTAGGTATGGCTCGGGTCGATGGTGTAGGTCGCGGCGAAAGCCGAAACGGCGCTGGCTGCCGCGAGCGCGGCGGCGATGTGCTTCAGTTGCATGCAATACTCCTTCGTTGATGGATGCGAGTGTCCGCCCCTGCGGGGACTGGCGCTTACTGCGTCGTCACGACGCGAAACCTGATCACCACTTCATCGGCCACCATGCTGGTGTCTTTCCATTCCCCTTCGCCGATATTGAATGCGAGCCGCTTGATCGGCAGCGCGCCTTCGAACACCTGGGTCGTGCCTTCCTTCTTCACCGACATCGGGAAGCTGACGTCGGCAGTCTTGCCCTTGATGGCGAGCTTGCCGTGCACGTCGTACTTGCCGGCGCCGGCGGGTTTGAGCGAGCTCGACACAAAGGTCGCCTTCGGGAATTGCGCGCCGTTGAACCATTCCTTCTTCTGCACTTCCTTGTTGTATTCGGGGTCGCCTAGATCGAAGCTGGGCACGTCGATCTCGACGCTGGCTTTCGACGTTTCCGGCTTGGCGCCGTCGAAGTCGATCTGCGCATTGAACTTCTTGAACTTCGCTTCGACCGGCACGTTGAGCTGCTTGAACGTCGCGGAGACGAAGCTCTTCGTGGTATCGGTCTTGAGCACGGCGGCGAGGGACGGCAGCGCAATCGAAAAGGCCAGTACAGCGGAAGCAATCAAGCCTTGGCGGAACGGGATACGGGTCAGCATGGATACTCTCTCTTCCATTCAAAAAACAATCAGGGCAGCATGCGCCTCAGTATGCCGTCACGATCGACGAACTGATGCTTCAGCGCCGCAAGCACGTGCAGCACGACGCAAGCCAACAGTGTCATGTTCAGCGTGTAATGCACTTGCTTCAGGAGGGGCTTCAATTCGGGATTCGGATCCATCAGTACCGGGAGGGGAATCACGCTGAAGTACACCACCGGCACACCGGCAGCGAGGGTGTAGAAATAACCGGATACCGGCACGGCGAAGATGAGGAAATAAAGCAGCCCATGCAGTGAGTGCGCCGCCTTTTGCTGCCACGTCGGCATGCTGGACGGATATTCCGGCGCTGTGTTCGCCAAGCGCCACAGCAGTCGAATGCAGGCCAACGCAAGTACAGTGACGCCGGCCCATTTGTGCCAGGAAAAATACTTCAGTTTCTTCGGGGTGATACCCGGAATATCGACCATGGTGACGCCAAGCGCGAAGGCGCCGACGATCAGGATGGCAACCAGCCAGTGCAGCAAGATGGCAGGCAAGGTGTAGCGTGGCATGACGTTTATTCTTTGATAATTTGTTCGTGTTAGAACAAACAGCTTAGCAAGATTTTGAAAAGTTTGCTGGCGGCATCAAGTGTGGGTTACCCCATAAGTTGCCATATTGACCCCATAAGCCGCCATTGTTGACCCCATAAGTTGCCATTAGCCTCGCTGAGACAGCTTCATTTTGCATTTGGTTAGTGAACGTGGTTGCACTTCGCTCGTAAAAATATTGTATTAATAGAAACATTGACGTTCATTCGATTTAATGAAGGACCAGAAGGAAACCGCGATGTTGTCTATGTAGGATTACAGTGCATAAAGAAAAACTAATGCGTACTTTATGCGGCGAAATGCCACATATCCAGTAGACTCGAACTGTGAGGGGGACTGGCAGCATGTACACATTCGCGATCATCGAGGACCACGAGTCCACGAATGACACGTTCAAGACATATCTTGAAAAGATATGGCCTGATTGCACTGTCATGCAGTTCTATACGACTGAAAGTGCGCTGGCTGCAATTTCGACAACAGACTTTGACCTAGTAGTGTCGGATATTGAAATGGGGCCGACCGGCAGCGCTAAATACGGCGGATTCAAGATCGCAAAAGCACTCGATGCTGCAACGTGTCCGTTGCTAATCGTCTCCGGCTCTCCGCAACCTGACGTCAATCGTGATGTGTTTCGTGCGCTCGATGCATGGGACTATTTGCAAAAGCCTGTCATGGAAGCTGACTTTGTCATGCAAGTTAAGCGCGGGATTGCGTTTCGTCAGGCACAACTTGCTAACAGTGTAACGCCGGGAAAACAGGACCATGGTTCCACTCGCGATTCTGATCTGATCATCAACCGCGGTGACAGAAAAAATCCGGTGTTATGGAAAGGCCAGTCCGTCAAGCTGACGTTCACACAGATCAGTTTGCTTGAAATGCTGGTCGACTCATACGATCAGCCAGTGTCTTACGATCGCTTGTTTGAGCAAATTATCACTGGGAAAAACAAAGAAACGCTGCGCATGCACCTTAGTCAAATGCGCGGACAGTTCGAGGCCATTGATCCGGGATTCGCCTGCATCAAATCTGTGCCCATGATCGGATATCGCTGGCGTGCATAATCGCGTGTTTGACGTCCTCCGGCGCTTTCAACTGAGCATTTCGATTGGCTTTGTGATTGTCGCCTTCATGTTGTCCTCGATCGGCATTTTGTATTTATTGGGGGCGGCGTCCGTTTCCAAG
>DASVLM010000183.1:0-1805 GCA_036384875.1 Noviherbaspirillum sp. | reverse complement strand
GGTGTTGTGCCAACTGCCATCACAAGTGTCGCTCGTCGCGGCGACGAGTCAAGTCATCAGATTCTATCAACGGTATTCCCTGATTTCTTTTATCAATTGCACGGCCTGGCAGCGTCCGGAACTCGATTGCAAAAGCGTCATCCAACCAACCCCTTTGCTGTATTCGAACAACCACGAAGGAGATCGACCATGATGCGCGCAAACGAACTGCAACAACGCTTCAGCCAGGTGGAACAGTCGATTCATCATGCGGCCGAATGCTGCCGGTCCGCGATGAATGTGCCGATGGACCTGAAAGACAGTATTCAGCAGCTGGACCAGCGGACTTCGCAAGCACGGAACATGATGCAATCGCAGGATGAAAGCCGGGTCCAGCAATGCATCGATGAACTTGAGCAACTGGGTGATCGCGCGAAGGATGCGTGCGAGCATTCGGGCAATGTCGATGGGGAATTGCGCGATGCTGTCATGCAGGCCCATCGTGAACTGTCGAGCCTGAAGCATCAGATCCATTAAAAAAAACACCCGCAGGGCCTTGAGGCGCTGCGGGCGTTTCCAGCAAAAGTGATGCGTCTTACTTGCCGGGCACCGCGTCCGGCAGGACGACGTTCACGTCCAGCACTTCCAGGTTGCCCTGGCGGTCGAGCGAGATCTTGATGTCTTCCGCATTGACCTTGGCGTACTTGGAAATCACCTCGATCAATTCCTTGTGCAGGGCAGGCAGGAAGTCCGGGCCGTCGCGGCCGTTGCGCTCGCGCGCGATGATCACCTGAAGGCGTTCCTTCGCCGTGCTGGCGGTTTTCGGTTTTGTATTGAACAGGAAGGAAAGAAGCGCCATATCATTTCCCCTTGAAGAGGCGCTGGAACAGTCCTGGCTTCTCGTAGGCGGTAAAGCGCAGCGGTACTTCGTGACCGAGGAAGCGCGCAACCACGTCCTTGTAAGCTTCGGAGACATCCGACCCTTCTATATGGATGGCCGGATTGCCCGCGTTCGATGCATGCAGCACCGACTCCGATTCCGGAATGATGCCAATCAGCGGAATGCGCAGGATTTCCTGCACGTCGGTGTAGGAGAGCATCTCGCCCGCATCGACGCGCTTGGGCACGTAGCGGGTGATCAGCAGATGTTCCTTGACCGGTTCCAGGCCGTTCAGCGCGCGACGGGACTTGGCCTGGATAATGCCGAGAATGCGATCGGAGTCGCGTACCGACGACACTTCCGGATTCGTCACCACGATAGCCTCGTCGGCGAACGTCAGGGCCATCACTGCGCCGTGTTCGATACCTGCGGGCGAATCGCAGACGATGTATTCGAAGCCCATGCCGTCGAGTTCCTTCAGCACGCGCTCGACGCCTTCTTCCGACAGCGCTTCCTTGTCGCGCGTCTGGGAGGCGGGCAGCACGAACAGGTTTTCGCAGTGCTTGTCCTTGATGAGCGCCTGGTTCAGCGTGGCTTCCTTGTTAATCACATTGATCAGGTCGTACACCACGCGGCGTTCGCAGCCCATGATGAGGTCGAGGTTGCGCAGGCCGACGTCGAAGTCGATCACCGCAGTCTTGTGGCCGCGCAGGGCCAGGCCTGAAGCAAAGCTGGCGCTGGAAGTGGTCTTGCCGACGCCCCCCTTGCCCGACGTTACAACAATGATTTTCGCCACGAACAACTCCTTGATTAAAAACGATTACGAACGGACCGGCAGCAGGTCGATCCTGTCGCCCGAGAGCCGGACCTGCGCCGGCTGTTTCGCCACATCCTTCGGCAGGCCGCCTTCGAAGGTGCGGTAAATGCCGGCGATGGAAACCAGTTC
>DASVLM010000182.1:0-4334 GCA_036384875.1 Noviherbaspirillum sp. | reverse complement strand
GCCGGTATCGGCGGACTGACAGCCTTGCCGGCGTACGAAAGGGATTTTATCCATGACAAACGATACCTCCATCAAGCTGATCGAGAACCGCACTTTCGATGAACTCCGCATCGGCGACAGCGCCAGCCTGGTGCGCACGCTTACCTTGCGGGACATCGAATTGTTCGCCGTCATGTCGGGAGACGTGAACCCCGCCCACGTCGATGTCGAGTATGCCAAGAGCGACATGTTCCACAAGGTGATCGCCCATGGCATGTGGAGCGGTGCCCTGATATCGACGGTGCTGGGAACGCAATTGCCCGGTCCAGGAACGATCTATCTTGGGCAGTCGATGCGATTCCATCGGCCGGTCGGTATAGGCGATACGCTTACCGTGACGCTGCGCGTCACGGAAATGCATCCCGATACGCATCGCGTGCAATTCGAATGCCAGGTGCTGAACGATCGCGACGAGTGCGTGGTGAGCGGCACGGCGGACGTCATTGCGCCAACGGAAAAGATTTCGCGTCCCCGTATCGAGTTGCCGGAAGTGCAGCTGCATGACAAAGACCGCCGCTATCGTGCGTTGATTTCCATGACAAGCAAGTTGCCGCCGATACGGACGGCGGTCGTTCAACCGGCCGACAGGGTATCGCTGGCAGGCGCGATTGAAGCGGCGAAAGCGGGCCTGATCGTCCCTGTACTGGTCGGTAACGAAGAGAAAATCCGCCAGGCGGCGCACGAGGCAGGCATCGACCTGAGCGTCTATGAAGTTGTTCCGACACCGCACAGCCACGCCGCTGCGGCCGAGGCAGTGGCGATGGCCAGGGCGGGCAAGGTGCAGGCACTCATGAAAGGCGCCCTGCATACGGCAGAATTGATGCATGCCGTCGTCGACAAGGAATACGGCTTGCGGACGGAACGGCGGATCAGCCATGTCTTTGCAATAGACGTCCCCACCTACTCGCGTCCCCTGTTTATCACCGATGCTGCGATCAACATCTACCCATCGCTCGAAGACAAGCGCGATATCGTGCAAAATGCAATCGATCTGGCCCATGCGCTCGACATTCGCCTTCCCAAGGTGGCAATCCTGTCCGCGCTCGAAACCGTCTACCCGAAAATCCAGTCGACAGTCGAAGCCGCGGCACTGTGCAAGATGGCAGATCGCGGGCAGATTACCGGCGGCATCCTCGACGGCCCCATGGCTTTCGACCTGGCGGTATCCGTAAAGGCTGCCCAGACCAAAGGCATGGTTTCACCGGTTGCCGGTCATGCGGACATCCTGGTCGTGCCTGACCTCGAATCCGGCAACATGCTTGCCAAGCAGCTCGAATACCTTGCCGATGCACAGGTAGCCGGAATCGTGCTCGGCGCCCGTGTGCCGATCATCCTGACCAGCCGGGCAGACGAAACATTGGCTCGCATGGCGTCGTGCGCACTGGCGACGCTCCTCGTCGCCAGCATGGCTGCGCCGAAACTTGCCATCTGAGGCCCGTCATGAGCAAAGGCTACGTTACCTTCAACGCCGGTTCATCCAGCCTCAAGTTTTCCATATTCGTGGAAAATCAGGCAGGGCTCGCCCTGCGCAGCCATGGCGAAATCGAAAGGATGTCGAGCAATCCTCATTTGCTCGTGAAGGACGGCGGCGGCGGCGTCCTTCACGAGCAGGATTTCGGTGAAAGCGCTCGCTATGAAGATGTCCTGAAAACCTTGATTGCGTGGATCGACGCGCATCTCGAATCGACGGAACTCTGTGCGATCGGTCATCGAGTCGTACATGGTGGACGCCGGTTCGACAAGCCTGTGGTGGTCACCAGGAATGTGATCGAGGAGCTTGCGTCGCTCTCGCCGCTTGCGCCGCTCCACCAGCCTCACAACCTGCTTCCGATCCGGACAATTTCCAGACTGCATCCGACCATGAAACAGGTTGCCTGTTTTGACACGGCGTTCCATGTCACGAATCCGCCGATTTCCAGGTTATATGCCCTGCCGCGCAGATTGACCGAGGCAGGCCTGGTGCGGTATGGCTTCCACGGGCTGTCCTATGAATACATCGCGCGGCAGTTGCCGCGATATGGCCTGGCCGTCGATGCCAAGGTCATCGTCGCCCACTTGGGAAGCGGTGCAAGCATGTGTGCCATCACGAGTGGACGCAGCGTGGCGACCACCATGGGATTCAGCGCGCTGGACGGGCTGCCGATGGGAACGCGCTGCGGCAACATCGATCCCGGAATCCTGCTGTATCTGATGCGGGAGCACCATCTCGATGCGGAAGCGATCGAACAGATGCTGTACCGCGAATCGGGGTTGCTCGGCGTATCGAATCTGAGCGCCGACATGCGCGACCTGCTCACGTCTGAAGATGCATCTGCCCATGAGGCAATCGAATTGTTCATCTATCGAATCGGTCGCGAGATAGGTTCGCTTGCGGCGGCGATGCAAGGACTCGATGCGATCGTGTTCACCGCAGGAATCGGCGAACATGCCAGCGCTGTACGCGCAAAGGCCTGCGCCATGGCGGCATGGCTCGGTGTTGCGCTGGATGAGGCAGCGAATGAAGCTGGCGCACGCTGCATCAGCCGCCCGGAGAGCAAGGTATCGGTATGGGTGATTCCGACCGACGAGGAATTCATGATCGCCTGCCATACGCGTGATGCCGCCTTTTAATCCGGATCAACCCGGCTACTCAGCGCCAGACACTGCCTCTTTGCCGGAAACCACGTATGTAAATTTCTGATCCTACACATCATATGCCGTTCCTGCGCCTTTACTTGCTGCTGTTCATGCTCTTTGCTCGCCTGCCAGCGTTCGCGCAGGAGGACGAAGCGCCGCACTGGTTGCAGGTCGCGCGCCGGCACGCAGCAGCCATTGCAGACGAGGGCAAGAAGGATCTCTACCTGTCCGGCTACATCCATCACGGCAGGCATACCTATACCGCGGAGCGCATCAGCGAATTCAACGAAAAAGATGCGTGGGGTCTGGGATTCGGCAAGACCTTGCGCAACGGCAGCGGGAACGATGAATCGCTGTATGTGCTCGGCATCAACGACTCGCATTACAAGCTTCAATGGATGGCGGGCTATGCGTATATGCGGGTGTGGCCGCTCGGGCATTCCGGCTTCGAAGCCAGCGCAGGCGTTACGGCACAAATGATGAGTCGCAGCGATTACTTTGGCGGCTTTCCGTTTCCAGTGGCGTTGCCGGTGGCAGCGCTGGGAACGCGACGGGCGAAATTATTTTTTTCTTACGTGCCTCGCCTGTCCGGCAACAAGGGCAATGGCGACGTCTTGTTCATGTTCGGCCGCATCCAGATCGAGTGACGGGCGTAGCTCGGTGCATCCGTAACCCAGGCACGCCGGGCTTCACACAGCCACGGCATCGGACTCGGCAGCCGCCGCTTCGCCGCAGGCATCGTTGGCGGTGTGCCGCGTTGGCACGGCAAAGGTAATGGAAGTGCCCTGGTTCGGTTCGCTCTTCATCGAAAACGTGCCGCCCATTGCGCGCACCCGCTCGCGTATGCCGATCAGGCCGAATGAGCGCGGCTTGCGCTGGTCACCCGGAAAGGTGCCGATGCCGTCGTCGGTGATCTGCACCCGAAGCCAGTCTTCCCGGTTCTCCAGCCGGACTTCCGCATGTCGCGCATTCGCATGCCGCACGACGTTCGAGAGGGCTTCCTGCACCACCCGGAACACGGCAGTGGCACGCTGTTCGTCCAGGGTCAGGCAGAATTCCTCGCTCTCGACCGCGACGCTGAATTTCACCTTGCTGCGCTGGCCAAGCTGCGTCACCAGCCATTCCACGGCAGCGCACAAGCCTGCATCGAGCGCGGCCGGGCGCAGATGATTGACAATGGCACGTACCGACTTGACCGTGACATCGATCTGCTTCAACAGCGCTCGTATCTTGGGATTGACGTCGGCATGTGTCTCGGCGGTCTGCTGGTCGAGCAGCGTGACGTCGATACGCAGGGCCAGCAGGTTTTGCCCGAGGTCGTCATGGATTTCGCGGGCGATACGCTTGCGTTCATCTTCTACGGCACGATCGCGATGCGACACCAATGCACGCATTTCCTTTTGCGCGGCGAGCAGCTCGCGCTCCATGGCCTTGAGGGAAGCGAAGTCGGATTCATGGGTCCGGGCGGCGTTCGCCAGGGTCTTGGCGCGGTTGGCGAGCGACTGCAGCCAGGCAGCGAGCAACAGGCTGATCAGGCTCCCGCCAATGAGGACCGTCCATGGCAAGGTGTTGGAAATGGTGGTCGCACGGCGTTCGGTGGAAATAACCATCTTCCAGTGGCTGCCGGCGACATCGTAGCGGCGCGAAACACGCAACACGCCGGATGCGTCTTCGTCGTC
>DASVLM010000181.1:0-6862 GCA_036384875.1 Noviherbaspirillum sp. | reverse complement strand
TCGTCGAGCGTTCTTTCGCCTGGCTTGAGAAATGTCGACGACTCTGGAAGAACTGCGAACGCAAACTACACACCAGCGAACAGTTCATCGTACTGGCATTCCTGTCGCTACTGCTGAAAAGACACTGAACAGCCACTTAGGCAATCGGTCTTTACGGAAAGGAACAAAGCCGCGCGTTTGCTCAAAAACTTGCCGGTCACAAGGGCGAAAAATGACTGCAATGCATGTCAACCCTTGAGATTACAAGTAGCTGGACGTCGGTATCGGATGATGTTTCGTTTTGGACGACGCCCAAAAAACAAAGGCGACCCCGCGCCGTTATTGGCTTTCGGGACCGCCTGACCGCCGCCATGCATATCGGTTGCATGTGCCGCGATGAAAGGATCATAGCTGGTCTATATGACAGCACCATGAAATTGATCAAGAAGCTGCCGGCGGCTACTTGTCTTTCGTCATCCACAGCTTGCCCACCGGATTCCCACAGCGAATCCACAGACTTATCCAAAGACTTGTCCACAGCTTTTCTTTCGCCCGGCGGCTGATATACTGTTTATTCATACAGTATTTGTTGCTGACAATGAAAAACGATTCCAGGGACGAAGACGGGCAGGCAGTTTACTTCCATCCGCCAATAGGACCAGTAAAGGGCCGCGGCGCAGTAACGAACCTGCAGGGCCGTTACGAGCGCGATGTGCGCGAAAGTTTTGACGACGGCTGGCCGGCAGAAGAAGACCCGGAAGGTCCACCGCGTATCAAGACCGAGGTGACAGCAGACAACGCGCGCAGCATCCTGACACGCAACGCATCGCCGGATATTCCCTTCAATGTTTCGCTCAATCCGTATCGCGGTTGCGAGCATGGCTGCATCTATTGTTTCGCCCGGCCTTCGCACAGTTATCTCGGCCTCTCGCCCGGCATGGATTTCGAGAGCCGGATTTTTGCCAAGCTGAATGCGCCCGAGTTGCTCCTGCGCGAATTGTCGCGCCCGGGTTACGTGCCTGAGTCGATTGCCCTTGGCGTCAACACCGACGGCTACCAGCCCTGCGAACGCGAACTGCGTTTGACGCGGCGCGTACTGGAAATCCTGCATGCCTGCGAGCATCCGGTCGCGCTGATCACCAAGTCCTCGCTGATCGAACGCGACATCGATCTGCTGGCGCCAATGGCGCACAAAGGGCAGGCCGCAGTCGCCGTCACCATTACCACACTGGACGCTTCCATCGCCCGCACGCTCGAACCCCGTGCGGCCGCGCCGGCACGTCGCCTGCGCACCATCCGCACGCTGTCCGAAGCCGGCATTCCTGTCGGTGTCAGCATTGCGCCGGTAATTCCGTTCGTCACCGAACCCGACCTGGAACGCGTGCTGGAAGCCGCAGCAGAAGCTGGAGCAGTGAACGGCAGCTATATCGTGCTGCGCCTGCCTTGGGAAGTGAATCCGCTGTTCCAGCAATGGCTGCAGACGCATTTTCCCGAGCGCGCACAACGGGTGATGAACCGCATCCGCGACCTGCGCGGCGGCAAGGATTACGATGCGGATTTCAGCAAGCGCATGAAGGGGGAAGGCATCTGGGCCGACCTGATCCGCCAGCGCTTCGAGAAGGCAGTGACCCGCCTCGGCATCGGCCGCCGCTCGGAAAGTTTTCGCGCGCTCGATGCTTCCCGGTTCACCCCGCCGTCACGTCCCGCGCCCGTGCGCCAGGGCGCACAAGGCGACAATAACCAGCTGCCGCTGTTCTAAAGTTCCCTCGTGATGTTTGATCCATATCATTTCTGACCGCTGCTTGCGTCCCCTAAGATGAAGACGCACTTGTGCAAGATGGTGAACCTGCGCGATGGGGCCATGTCTGAGAGACAACCAGCGCCCGTCGAACTGGAACGGGATCCATTACAACCTGAAACCTGGAGCGAAGTATGAACTTGCTGATCACTGGACATCATGTCGATGTCTCGCCTGCCCTGCGCGCATACGTGGAAGAAAAACTGGAGCGCATTACTCGCCACTTCGACCAGATCATCGATGTTGCCGTCGTTCTCGGTGTCGAAAAACCCTCCGAAAAAGAAAAGCGCCAACGTGCGGAAGTCAACCTGCGCATCAAGGGCAATGTCCTGCACTCCGAAGACTATGCGGAAGACCTGTATGCGGCGATCGACGGCATGATGGACAAACTGGACCGGCAGGTTCTGAAGTGCAAGGGCAAGATGCAAGCCCACCAGAATGAAGCGCTCAAGCATGTGAGCAGCGAGTCCTGAATCTCCGCGCCGTACCGTCATCGTACGGCGAATCCGCCCCTTTGCCTTCGCAAGCATTGTCTTGAATGCCGCTGCGAAGGCAGTTCCTTCCTCTCCTCTGTCAGACCGGCAAGTACCGGATCTGCGTGACATCCACCCCCACGCTGACACGCGCGGCCTCCGCGAACGGCGCCATGCCGGAGAAGTGCGACTGGTCCGCGATCACGATGGCATCTCCAACCCGCACGCGATATCGTGTGAATTCGCCGAGGAATTCGCTATGCTCGACCGAGCCGTCGAGCCACACGTAGGCACCGTCATCGCGCACCGAATCTCTGACGGTCATCTTGATGGTGTGCGGCCGGAAACTGATGGCGACGCGCCCGGCGCGGCTATCGGACCGCTTGGGCAGTACCAGCTCGCCTATGCCCGGCGCACTGAAGCGCACGGTATCGCCGGCGACCTGGTCGATTTCACCGGTGACCAGGTTGGTGGTGCCGACGAAATTGGCAACGAAAGGATTGGCCGGATAATCGAACAGCGTTGCCGGCGTACCGAGTTGCTGCACCACGCCCTTGTCCATCACTGCCATGCGGTCGGCGGTGGTCATTGCCTCCTCCTGGTCATGCGTGACGAAGACGGTCGTGATGCCCAGCGTGCGTTGCAGCGACCGCAGCTCCTCGCGCATCTGGACGCGCAGTTTCTTGTCGAGGTTGGACAAGGGTTCGTCCAGCAGCAGCACCTGCGGTTCGATCACGATGGTGCGCGCCAGCGCGACCCGCTGCTGCTGTCCGCCGGACATCTGGTTCGGCCGGCGGTTGGCATACTGCGACAGCCCGACCAGTTCCAGCGCGTTGCCGACCTTCTGCCGGATCGTTGCCTTGTCCACGCGCCGCTCCACCAGGCCGAACGCGACGTTATCCCAGATGGTCATGTGCGGCCACAGCGCGTAGCTCTGGAACACCATGCCGATGTTGCGCGCATACGGCGGAACGCCCGTGATGTCCTTGCCGTCGACCAGCAGCTGGCCGCGCTGGTGCTGGTTGAAGCCGGCAATCAGGCGTAGCAGCGTGGACTTGCCCGAGCCCGATGGCCCGAGCAATGCGAAGAACTCACCCGGTTCGATGCGAAGGTTGATGTCTTTCAGGACTTCTGTCTTGCCGCCGTCGTAGGACAGGCCGATGTTCTTGCACTCTACGGCGATTTTCTTGAGCGGTTTCATGATGTCACCTTGGCTTCGTTGGTTGCGATCACGCCGTGCACTTGCACCTGGCGATCATTCTTCGTTCCGTCCAGCGGCGGAACATCTTCGTCCACTTGCCGCGACCTGGTAAGCGACGACGTCCTTTCGACGACTACGTGCGATGCATAAGTGCCCAGCGCGACGATGATGACCGCGAGCACGCCGAGTGCCGCGCCCGGCCCGCGTCCGGAAACGCTTTGCATGTAGAGATAGATGCCGTAACTCATCGGCGCATGCGATTCCGATGTCGTCAACAGGATGGTGGCGGACAATTCCACTGCGGCGGTGATGAAGCTGGTGACGAAGCCGGCGAGAATGCCGCCTGCCATCAGCGGAATCACGATGCGCCGGATGGTACTGGCCTTGGTCGCGCCCAGGCTTTCCGCAGCTTCCTCCAGGCTCACATTGACCTGCTGCAGTGCCGCCATGCAGGAGCGCAGTGCATAGGGCAGGCGCCTGACTGCGTAGGCGATCATGATCAATACCCAGGTCTGCGTGAAGAGCGTGTCGGTGAAAGGCACCGTCATGTCCCGGAACAGACGCAGGTAGCCGATCGCCAGCACCACGCCGGGAATCGCCATGGCGGCGCTGGCGGCGTAGTCGAGCCACTGGCGGCCTGCAAGCTTGGTGCGCAGGATGAGATAAGCGATCGCGGTGCCGAGGATAACGTCGATCAGCGCCGACAATCCGCAGTACAGCAGCGTGTTGGACATCATGCCGCCTGCGTCGGAGACCACCGCCGTGTAGTGCTGCAGCGTGTAGGCGTCCGGTAGCACGGAGAAGCTCCACACCTGGGCCAGCGACAGGATCAAGATGCCAAGGTGCGGCGACAGCACCACCAGCAGCACCAGCAGGATCCAGCCATAGGCCAGCACCGATTGCAGCTTGCCCAGCTTGCGACGCTGCAGCGAGCTGCCGCCCTTCTGTGTCGTCGAATAATCCTTGCCCTTGAGGACGCGGGCCGACAGCCAGAGCGAGACGATCGAGAAGCCGATCATCATGAAGGAAATGACATAGCCCAGCGGATCGTCGATGCCGACGGAAGTGATCCGCAGGTAAGCCTGGGGCGCCAGCATGTTGGCCACGCCGAGTACCAGCGGCGTGCCGAGGTCGTCGAATACCTTCACGAAGACCAGTGCCGCGCCTGCTATGAAACCGGGCATCGCCAGCGGGAAGATCACGCGGCGGAACAGGCGGAATCCTTTTGCACCCAAGTTCAGCGCACTCTCCTCCATCGCGCCGTCAATGTTGCGCAGCGAGACGACGAGGTTCATCAGGATGAAGGGAAAGTAATGGATGCTCTCGACGAACACGATGCCCGTCAGGCCGTTCATGATCGGCAGCTTCCATCCGAACCAGTCGTCGAGCAGCAGGTTCACGCTTCCGTTCAGGCCGAAGATGAGCTGCAGCGCCACCGCGCCGACGAAGGGCGGCATCACCAGCGGCAGCACGCCGAGGGTCTGGATCAGGATGGCGCCACGGAACTCGAAGCGCACCGTGAGGTAGGCGAGAGGAACTGCGATCAGCGACGCGAAGAATACCGACAGCAGCGATACACCGACACTGTTCCAGAACGATTCGCGCAACAGCGACTGTTCAAAGAAGGTGGCGAAGTGGCTGAGGGTAAAATGGCCATCGCTCCCGAAGGCAGTGATGACCACAGTACCGACCGGCAGCAGCAGGAACACTGCAAGCAGGGCGGCGATGGCAAGCGCCGTCAGGGCGGGCGCAAGCGGAAATCTGGATGTCATGATTCGTCCTTCCCGCCGCCTGCGCAACAGGAACGTGTTTCACAATGAACGGAGATACCGGCGCCGGCGAAGCGCATGCACTGCGCCGGCACCCGCTTGTCGCTGCTGTTATTTGATGGCGGCTGCAGCCTGCTGGGCAAGCTGGAGCGCCTTTTCATAGTTCGCCTTGGCTTTCGAGTTCCACTGTTCTTCCAGCGTACTCATCTGCTTGCCGGCGAATTCGCCCATGCCCTTCTTCGAAATCGATTTGGAGAAGAGATCGAGGAAGGCCGGCTTCTTGAGCAGGGCGGCATCGACCACCGGCGTGAAGGCCAGTTCGCGCGCCTGCTTGATCAATGCCGATGCTTCCGGCGACGATTTTCCCGCAAGCTTCTTCTCGGCATCGTGAATAGCCTTGGTGGCGGCCTGCAGTTCCTTGAGACGGAAGGTGATCGTCTGGTCGAACATGGAGGTCACGACGTGGTAGCGTGCCTGCGCTGTGTTCGAGTCGAATTTCACCTTCGACTTCGCGGCAACGTCGAAAATGTTCGGATAACCCGCCGGCACCTTGCCGTTCAGCTTGTCATACGAAACGATGGGCATGCGGGAAATCTTCGGATCGAGCAGCAATTGCTGGCCCTCGTTGGACAAGGCGAACTCCATGAACTTCTTGGCGTCGGGCGGATTCTTCGCGCCTGCGATCAGGCCGATATTCGCCGGGACGACGGCTGTGACTGCCGGATAGGTGAAGTCGACCGGGAAGCCGCTGTACTTGCCGGCGAGGCCGAAGAAATCGATCACCAGGCCGATGCCGTACTGGCCGCTATTGACGCCATCCGGCACGCTGAAGGAGCGGTCCGTGACGCTGGCGCAGTTGCCGCCGATTTCAAGCAGTTGCGACCAGCCCTTGTCCCAGCCCTCGCCTTGCAGGATGGTTTCAACAGTCAGGTGCGTGGTGCCGGACCGGGATGGCGCGCTCACTGCGATGTGGCCGAAATACTCCGGCTTCGTCAGGTCGCTCCACTCCTTCGGTACGGTCAGCTTGTTCGCCTTCAGGTAGCGCGTGTTCCACATGATGCCGTAGCCCGACAGCGCCTGGCCGTAATACATCCCTTCGGGGTCGTTCATCGGATAGCCGCCGATCTTTTCGGGCGCGGCGGGATTCTTTACATCCGTCGCCTTTTCCAGCAGCTTCTCATGCGACAGGACCTCGAAGGCATCCGGTGCCGAAGCCCAGAAGATATCGGGACGCTGCCCCGGCGAGACTTCCTTGATGAACGCCAGCGCCGCGTTGTGATTCTTGTTCAGCACCTCGACCTTGATGTCGGGATATTTCTTCTCGAACGCCTTCTTGTAGGTTTCCGTGATCTCTTTCGGGAACGATGTGATGATCGTGATGGAAGCAGCCTGTGCCATGGCGAAAACCGATGACAGCGCGGCTGCGGTCAGTACCTGCGCAAATCGAATATGCATTTGATCCCCCTGAATTGTTGTTCCTTGACAGGTTGCAACACTCAACCTAAGGTCAATATAAGAGGCGAAAAAAATTCCTACCAATCACAAATCCTGATGCCGGTCGAAATGTTTTCTAATGGCGCGACGCACAATGAGAGAAATGATGGCGGTCTGCCAACAGGAGGTATGGCTGGACGAAGCAGGT
>DASVLM010000180.1:0-2944 GCA_036384875.1 Noviherbaspirillum sp. | reverse complement strand
CAAGGATGGCTTTACTAGGGAGCATTCTGCCCGAGAGGTGGAGGATGAGTACCGTAAAGAACAAGGGCTAAAAGGGGAGAGGAATAATGTGGATGGCAATTAGCTTTGCTGCAATGGTGCTGGTGACTGCCGGCATGCATGAGCCAAAATATAGACCTCTTTTACGTTCTGAAGTAATAAACCAGCAGATCATCCACGAGACTTTGCTTCTGGCGAATGACAGCACGCATAAAGGATGTATCGATTCACTGCGATTCCAGCGGGAATCGGCGGTCCGGAGGGCTGAGCGCCTGGCAAAATTGCATCACTGGGATCGGCTGGTGATTTCATTTAACCTGGGTGCAAACTATATAACAGAAAATTACATTGTCATTGGATTCCGTGATAAGGAAGGTATGGCTTTTGAGGGGGGTGAGGCGAAGGGCATCGCCATCCCAAAAAGGGAGTACATGGATTTGATGGACATATTCCATCAAGAAGGGCGTTTCAACGCGTATCCAGCCCGTCAGGATGAATCCCCTCAGGATGAAGCTTGCCGGGTGATTGTCTACGTAACCAGGCAGGGGAGTAGGGTGTTCGGAGCAAAAACGGATGAGCAAGGCCCGGATTCGTCTGTGATTCTTCGATTCGACGCCTGGTTGGAGCCACTGCTCTCCGATTAGCGGAAAATGCGGCTAGTACTTGCTACAAGGGACTACTGCCGCCGCTCTTGCAGTCGGGTATGTGGGAAGGCATTGATGCGCGCGCTACATCGATGAAGCAGGGTGGTACATGCCTTGGCACGCCGCGTGATGCCAGACGTCGAGGGAGCCCTATCGCAAGGCGGGGCGCACCTATTCCCTACCTGCTTGGCGATCATGCGGGGCTTCGCCTAAGACGATTCGCACCTATAGCGGCAGGAAATTCTGCGGCAAGGCGATGTTTCGCTTGGACGCAGCATTTGATAAGAAAATGATCCGGGATTTCTATCAAACAGGTGCAGGCTGCATCATTGTCGAGGCAACTTATCACGATCCAGGCGCGAAATTATTTAAGGCATTTGAAGGCACTATTGCTTCAAATGCCATCAGGGTGTGTGATTAATCTGGTTGATTGGCATGACGGTGGCTATTGATAAACCTCGATGAGGCAGGAGCTATACACGACCTCGGCACGCCGCATGATGCTAGACCTCTCGAATATCTTCTGACCGGTAGTCCGAAAGGAGCGCCCCGCCGCAAGGCAGGGCACTCCTGTTCCGGCCCCAGGCGGTCGCCGGGCATCGATGGTGGCGACGTAGCCCCGTGGCTACTGCACCGTCAACCGATAGACGAACGTCAGGTCCGTCCCGTCCTTGTCCACGTTGTGCCGCACGATGGTGTGCTGGCCGCGCGGGAGCGGGCGGAACATCATGAAATAGCCATAGACCACGGCGGGCTGGTAGTTGCCCGTGATGCAGGGGTCGAAGGCGCTCTCGCTCGGGTCGCCCTTGAGCGCGAACAAGTTCTCCGAGGTGTAGAGGTAGCGCTTGGGGTTGAAGATCGGGCGACCGTCCAGCTTCACGTCCAGCTGGGTGACCATGTTGAAGGTCTGCGCGTCCGCGACGAGGAAGTCGTACATGCCCTGGCCCGGCTTGGGCGCGAAGTTGGGGTCGGGGCAGGGCCAGTCGTCGGCGATGCTGCCGACGTGCAGCAGGATGGCCTTGCCGCGGGGAATGGTGCAGGTGCGCGTATAGGTGCCCGAGCCCTGGTTGGCGATCGGCGCGAGCTGCCAGACCGGGCCATCCGGACTGGGCGCGCAGACGTCGCCGAGGAAGGGGTTCTGTTCGATCGGCCGGCTGTAGATCCACTGCCAGTTGAGCTCGGCCCAGCTGGAGATGCTCTTGTCGAACGGACGCGAGTCCTTCGGATAGAGCATGGGGTTGAGCAGGTCGCCGATGGAAAGCGGCTCGGCCGCATGGGCCGTGGCCACGGCACAGCATGCGGCCAGCAGGGTGCACAGGGTCTTGGTCATGGATGTGTCTCCTCGCGTGCGGTTCCGGCCGGTTCGCCGGCGTGGGTCGGGGGAGCCGCCGGGTCTTCGCGGGTAATTCCCTGACCCGGATGCGACGCCAGCATCCCGCCGCGACGGCGCGGGCGCTTTCAGAAACCTGCGCGAAGCGAGGGTGCCAGGCGGTATCGCTGCGCTGCGGTCGCGCAAGCACGGCCGGACTGGCGCCGCTTTCGAAAACGTGCGCACGATTCGCTTACGGATCGCTCTCGACCCCGCGGCCGGAAGCGTATGATTTCGCGCAGGGTTCCTGGCACGGGGACGGTGCCGATGTCGATCATGCAGACCGTACTGCGCTCGTCGCACTTCATGGTGATCGACCACGTGTGCCGGCGGCCGCGCGTCGATTGCGGCCATCCCCAGGGCGACGAGCCGGCGCGCTTCATCTTTACCCGCCGCGGCTCGTTCACCGTGCACGTCGAAGGCCGGGCCTACTTCGCGCGTCCCGGCAACGCCGTTCTGGTGGGCAGGCATGTCGAGTACCGCATCACGCATGCCGACCACGACAGTTGCGACTGCTGCACCGACGTGTGGCTGGACGACGGCATGCTGGACAGCCTGGGCATGGCCGGGGCCGCGTCGCCCCCGGCGCGCGACTTCCCGCACGACCTGGCCTTCCAGAAGACCCACGTCGAGATGCTGCTCGGCCTGCGCCATGCCGGCGGGGCCGCGCCGGACGCCGAGGACGTGTTGCTGGATGCCCTGGCGCAATTGCTGCGGACGGCGGTGCGGCCACGTTCCGGCACCCGGCGCCATGTCGCGACGGCGCGGCAGGTGGCGCGCGTCGAGGAGGCGATCATCGGCCGCGCCGGCGAGAATCTCGACGTCGGCATGCTGGCGGCGCTGGCCGGCTGCTCGCCGTTCCATCTGTGCCGGATCTTTCGCGAGCGCACCGGCCAGTCGCTGCGCCAGTTCC
>DASVLM010000179.1:0-3641 GCA_036384875.1 Noviherbaspirillum sp. | reverse complement strand
TTCCGCGTCAAATGGCAACTCGCGTATCTCGATCGGATAAGCCCGACGAAATTCCTGCGCAAGTTTACGACCGAGCACCGCGACCAGATTCGATTGCACCAACATGACGCCGGCCGATAGGTACGGCGTTTCCAGTGCGATTGAGCGAGCCTTGCCGTGCGAAGCCAATATCCGATCGACAAAGCTCAAGTCTTCGCCGCTGGAAGATATCGATAAATGCGAAAGGCCTGCAAAGACCGCGAGCGTCAGCTTGCGCCGCAATGCCGGATGTCCCTTCCGAAACACCGCGACATAATGATCCTGAACCAGCGGAGATGAGATGAAGCGTTCGGCTGGCGCGCCGACCGCAGAAATCGCAAGGTCGAGCTGGCCGCGTTCCAAAAGCTCTGCAAGGTCGAGCGTGCCGCTTGGACGAAGCGAGAGCCGGACCTTGGGTGCCTGGGCCTGACAGGCGGCAACGATGGGTCCTGCCAGTGTCACGGCAGCATAATTGTTGACGGCGATGACGAAGCGCCGGTCCGCGGTGACGGGTGAGAACTTTTCCATCTCCAACGCAAGCTGAAGGTCGTTCAGCGCCTTGCGGACGGGCAGCGCCAACTGCTCGGCGCGCGGCGTCGGCATCATGCCTTCCGGAGTCCGGACGAAAAGCCGATCCTTGAGCAGATAGCGCAGCCGGTTGAGCGCATGGCTCAGCGCCGGCTGGCTTAGGGCCAGAGCGTCGGCTGCCCGGATGACACTGCGCTCACGCAGCAGGGCATCAAGCACCAGCAACAGATTGAGATCGAAATTGCGAAGGTTCATGAACCGTCTCCGCACATATTCATCGCATGCATTTGAAAGTGAAATCAATGCATTTGCTAAATCCACCAGCGCATCGATATTTCACGCATGATCAAATCGACCAGCAAAGCTTTTCTTTCCAGCCGGCGCTTTCACCTCGCGGGCGACGTACGACCGGAAGCCCTGATTGCACTGGTGAAAGATGCCGGCGAACGCGAGGCCAATCCTGTCAGCGCTTTCGCCCTGCGCGACCACCTGGCCCCGCTCGTGGACTGGATCGAGATCGATCTCGCTCCGATCGCGCCGCCGCAACGAGAAGACTGGCTCAAGAACGAGCTGACGATTGCTCTCCGCCGCAGACAAATGCACTCACGGCAGCTCGTTATCCTGGGCTGGCAGAATGCAGCCCGCATCGCACTCGATCTTATTTTGAAGGGACTGACAGCCTGCGGCGGAATCGTTGCCGTCGACCTCCTTTTCGCTCTGCCTCGCAATCCGATTTCCGCGACGAGTGCCAGCATTCGTATCGTGCTGCACGATAATGGGAATGATCCGACTCAAACGGAACCTATTGAGGCGCTGCGCCGGCTGGATGCCGATTTTCGTCTCATGACGCTGCCGGCTGACGATTCAGAGGCGCGTGACATCACGACCCGGGCGACCGCGGCCTTTCTTTCCGAACTCACCGCCAAGGCGTGCCGACAATCCGGTTGAAATCGAGGATTCAGTCATGTCTAGAATCAGGCTGATCACGGCAGCTTGCCTTTCTGCCGGTTTTGCGATCGCAATCTGCGCTGGCTACGCCGCGCTCGCCCAATCGAACCAAACAAAGCCGGATAACGCGGCAGCGCCCGGCGCCAAGCCCGAGACTTCCGCAGTGCCCGTAACCGCAACCAGGGTCCTGCAACAGGACGTTCCGATCGTGCTCGAAGGGTTGGGTACGGTTCAGCCGCTGAACATGGCGACCATGCACACGCAGGTGCAGGGCACGCTTACCAGCGTCAACTTCACCGAAGGTCAGGACGTCAAGCAGGGCCAACGACTGGCGCAGATTGATCCGCGCGTATTCCAAGCGCAGGTGGATCAGGCGCAGGCCGCGCTCGGCCGTGACCAGGCTCTGCTCACGAATGCCCAGAGCGACCTCAACCGCTCCCTGCCCCTGCTCAGCCGCGGCTTCGCAACTCCGCAGCAGGTCGACACGCAAAAGGCGCAAGTCGCACAGTTGCAAAATACTGTCGATCTCGACAAGGCCGCCCTCGAAGGGGCGCGGACACAGCTCAGCTTCACGACAATCACGGCGCCATTCGACGGCATCACAGGCATTCGCAAGATCGATCCGGGCAATATCGTGCATCCCACAGATGCGACCGGCCTGGTGACGCTTACGCAGGTCCAGCCGATCGCAGTCATCTTTACCCTGCCATCCGCCGACATTCCGATGATACAGCAGGCCCAGGCGAAGGGCTCCGTTGTGGTCGATGTCTATGATGCGTCAAACAAGGTGAAGCTCGACCAAGGAAAGCTGCTGTTGATCGACAACCAGGTCGAGACGGCAACCGGCACGGTTCGTCTCAAGGCGATATTTCCAAATCAAAAGCGCGCATTGTGGCCAGGCATTTTCGTCAACGCGCATCTTGTCGTGTCGGTCGAACGCGACGCGCTGACCCTCCCGCTGCCTGCCGTTCTCCGAGGGCCCGCCGGTCCGTTCGTCTACGCCATCACGCCGGCGCAGACCGTCACCGTTCGCGCCGTGACGACCGGTCAGTCGCGGAACGGGGAGATCATCGTCACCAAAGGGCTGACCGCCGGCGAGAACGTGGTGCTGGCTGGACAATATCGGTTGTCGGAAGGCGCGCGCGTCGATGTCGTGCCGCCCGGGCGCGCCAGCGAAGTGCAGAATGCATCGACGGCAAGTGCGGGAATGCTTCCATGAACATCTCCGAAGGATTCATTCGCAGGCCGACTGCCACGGCAATGCTCACTGTCGGCATTGCGTTGCTGGGGCTTGTCGCCTTCCGTCAACTGCCGATTTCGGCGCTGCCGACCGTCGACTCCCCGACCATCCTGGTCACCGCGCAACTGCCGGGCGCGGATCCACAAACCATGGGCTCGTCGGTCGCCACTCCGCTCGAACGTCAATTCGGGCAGATCACTGGCTTGACCCAGATGACGTCCAGCAGCGGTTTGGGAAATACCCAGATCACGCTTCAATTCGCCTTGAACCGCAGCATCGACGCCGCCGCACAGGATGTGCAGACCGCGATCAATGCCGCCGCCGGGCAGCTTCCGAAAACAATGCCGACGCCTCCGACCTACCGCAAGGTGAACCCGGCGGACGTGCCGGTCCTGCTCATCGCCCTGACTTCCGACACCATCCCGCTCACCAAAGTGAACGACTATGCCGACAGCATTCTTGCGCAAAAGCTGTCGCAAATGCCGGGCGTGGCGCTGGTGACGATCGGCGGCGAGCAGAAGCCCGCCATCCGGGTGCAGGTCAATCCCGCCAAACTCGCAGCCGCCGGCATCGATCTTGAGCAGGTCCGGACGGCGCTGGCGAATGCGACGGTCAATCAACCCAAAGGGGTTCTGTATGGTCGGCAGCAGTCCTATACGCTTGCGACCAATGACCAGCTGCTCAAAACGCAAGGATACGACGACCTGATTATCGCCTACCGCAACGGCGCCGCGTTGCGGCTGCGCGATATCGGTCGGGCCATCCCCGGGGCGGAGGACATCACGCTGCGCGGTTGGTACAACGACAAGCCGGCCATCGTGCTGGAAATCCAGCGCCAGCCCGGTGCCAACGTCATCGATACGGTTGACCGGATCAAGGCGGCGCTGCCGCGTCTCCTGGAAACACT
>DASVLM010000178.1:0-3352 GCA_036384875.1 Noviherbaspirillum sp. | reverse complement strand
TGCTCGGCCTGCCCTGGCCGGCTCGCCTTTCGGCCGGCGGCCCGCTGCGTCCGGCGGAGCAGTTCATTGTGTACGCACCGGTTCATGCCAAGGTTGCCGCGTTGCCGGTCGCCGAAGGAAGGCATGTAGAGGCCGGAACGGTGCTTGTGAAGATGTCCTCACCCGATATCGCCAGCCGACTCGGCGGCGCCGCTGCCAGGGTAGACCGCTTGCGCTGGCAGACGTCGGCGGCCAACTTCGACAGCGAGCAGCGCGCCCAGTGGCAGTCCTCGCGCGAGCAGCTTGCCGCCGCCGAAGCGGAAGTGGCCGGCGTGAAAGCCGATGCCGCGCGCTATGAACCCGCCGCCCCGTTTGCCGGCGTGCTGCGCGACGTCGCACCCGACCTGCGTCCCGGCACCTGGGTCTCCACGCAGGAACCGCTTGCTCGCCTCATCGCCGATGGCGGTGAAATTGTGGTCGCCTATTTCGACGAAGAAGACGTGGCGCGCGTCTCGGTGGGAGACTCCGCGCGGTTCTACGCCGACGTTCCGGAAGGTCCGGTCGTGCATCTCGAGGTCATCGGTATCGACAAGGATGCCAGCCGCGTGCTGCCCGACCCGGAACTGTCCACGCTGTTTGGCGGCAGCGTGGTTGTGCGGGAGAAGAACGGCCAGTTCTACCCCGATCATCCGATCTACCGCGTTACCTTCAAAACCACGAGTGCCGATGGCAAGGCAGCAATGCATACCTGGCGCGGCAGGGTCGTCGTGTTCGGCCGCTGGGAAGCGCCGGGCTGGCGTTATCTGCGCGGAGCCGCCGCAGTGCTCAGGCGTGAAGCCGGCTTTTGAACGGCAAATGAATTCCGGCAAGGAAGCCGGCGGCGTCCAGTGCTTGCGTTTCCCGAATATGCGACACTGCTCCGGCACGGGAGACAGATGGTGAACGCTTCGACTCGATGGAAAGTGCTTGACTGGGCCGCTGCAGCCGCCGACCGCGACGAAGCGGGCGGCAAGGGCTGGCAGCTCGGCCTGCTGCATCGCTACGGCTTGCCGGTGCCGGAGGGCTTCGTCATCCCCGCGTCAATTTGCCGCAGCCTGATGCAAGACGCGGGTATCTACGACCGCGTCGGCGAAGTGAACGACCTCGTGCTCGAAGGCTGTCGTCACGCGATCACGCGGGCAAGCCTGCCGGCCGCCTTCATCGAACTCGTGCACGACGAACTGGCGAGGCGCGGCTGGCTGGAGATGCCGCTTGCTGTGCGCTCATCGGCGACATCCGAAGATTCGGCCACCGCGTCGTTCGCCGGCATCTACCGCTCCCGCCTGAACGTGAAAGGACGCGAACAGGTACTGGAAGCGGTCTGCGATGTATGGCGTTCGCTCTGGACGCTGCAGGCCGCAGCCTATCGCACGCGCTTCGGCATTCCCGCGCAGGAAGCGGCGATGGCGGTCGTCGTCATGCCGCTGCTGCCGGCGCGCGCTGCGGGCATCGCTTTCAGTTGCGATCCGGCGAGCGGGCGCGACGACCAGCTCCTCATCCATGCGCAATGGGGACTGGGCGAGGCGCTGGTGGCAGGAGAAGCCGACGGCGATGAATATCGCCTGCAGGAAGATATCCGCGACACCACGCTGGCGCTCGTCGACCGGCGCCTCGGCAGCAAGTCCCGGCGCACGGCGCTGCGCGCGGAGGGCGGCACGCAGACTGTGGATGCCAGCCGCGAAGCTGCCACCACGTATGTGCTGACTGAAGCCCAGGCGTTGGCGCTCGGAGAACTGGTGCGTGACGCCGCCTTTGCGCTCGACTTCGCACGGCCTCTGTATGACCTCGAATGGGTATGGGACGGCGAACGTTTCTGGATCGTGCAGGCGAGGCCGGTGACGGCGATGATGCGCAACACTTACCCTGGCCTTGCCGGCCAGCCGACGATCTGGTCGAACGGCAATACACGAGATGTTGTGCCATTGCCGTTGTCGGCAATGGACTGGTGCGGCATGCGACGCGGCATCAACGAAATCCTCGGCTGCGGCTATCGCCAGGCGGGCTATCCGCTGCTGCCGGGCGCGCAGCGTGCGACGCTGTTCAACGGGCGCGTGTACCTTAACCTGTCATTGATCATGTGGGAGGCATGGGACGGATTCGGTGTTCAGCCCGCGATCATCAACCACATGGCCGGCGGCCACCAGCCGCAAATTGACGTGCCGAAGGAAACACTGCGGCATCGCCTGCGCCGCCTGCGTTACATCGTGCGTTATGTACTGCGCGTAACGCCCATACGTCGCCGCGCGCAGCATGTGGCTGAAAGCGCGCTGTCGCTTGCACACATGTGGCGCCATGAATACCTGCCCAATGACCCGGAAATCTGCCGCTTCATGCTGATCGAGCATACCCGCATGCTGCGCAGCCAGAGCGAGCTCGGCTTGCTGCAAGGCTCGGGCGGCGGGAGCTTGTCCATGCTGGTTGAGAAGCTTGAAAAATTCCTGCCCGGCGAATCGTATTCGGTTGCCGCATCGCTGCTTGCCGGCGGCGATCCGAGCGTGACCGCGCAGCAAGGCTACGAGCTGATGGAGATCGCCGCACTGGCGTCGAAGGATGCATCGCTGCGCGCCTGGCTCACTGCGCAGGACCGCAATGACGACGAATGGCGCAGTCTGCCCGACGACCATCCGTTTCGCCGGCGCTTTGCGAAATTCCTTGAGCGCTACGGGCATCGCGGCGTGTACGAAACCTATTGGCGCCAGAATCGCTGGTACGAAGAACCGGGCTACCTGCTCGACAATATCGCGGACCTGCTCGATGCCGACGCATCTGCAATGCGTTACCGCCAGGAGTGTGCACGCGAGGAGGCCTGGAGCAAGGTGCGCCGAGCCATGCCCTGGTGCCGCCGCTTCGGCTTGCGGGCGCTGGTGAATGCAGCCGCCAGCGAATGCGTGCAGCGCGAACTGGCGCGCAGCAGTCTCATTGCCCTGACAGACGGTTGCCGGCCCCTGCTGCTGCATATCGGACGCTTGCTCGCAGCGGAGGGCACGCTGGCGCAGGCGCCGGATATCTTCGAGTTGACGATACCGGAAATCTGCCGCGTGCTGTCCGGCGTCATGCTGCGGTCCGGTGCAGCAGCGCGCGTGGCGGATCGTCTTGCGCGCAGGCGCGAATGGGAGGCGCGTCGTGCACCGGACGTCATTCTGGAAGAGCAGGGTGCCGTGTCTGCGGCAGCGCAAGCGATAGCCGTCAAAGCGGACAACATGGGCGACAAGATCCTGCGCGGGGTGGCGGTCGGTGCCGGCGTGGCGCGCGGCATTGCGCGTGTGATCTACCATCCCTCGGACGGCCGGCGGCTGCAAAAGGGAGACATACTTGTCGCACCATCGACCGATCC
>DASVLM010000177.1:0-7771 GCA_036384875.1 Noviherbaspirillum sp. | reverse complement strand
TCGCTTTGGAGAAAAGCGGGACGGACCAGTCAGAGATGGTTGCTTCATCCATCTGCAACGCCAACTTGTGCAAGGCGAATCCGTTGTTGCCCGCTGCATAGAGCGCACCGACGAGACTGCCGGCACTTGTGCCGACGACGATGTCGGGCACGATTCCCTGCGCTTCCAGCGCCTTGATGACGCCGATGTGTGCAAAGCCGCGTGCTGCACCACCACCCAAGGCGAGGCCGATCTTTACGGAATGCGGAGTCTTTACGGCTGGCGTAGTCGCCGTCGAGGGCGCGATAGGGGTTGACGTGGTGCAGGCGACAAGTGAAAGCACGCCGGAGAGAATGCCGGCGATGAGGCGGAAACGGCGCATGAGGAAATGACGGCGCACAGGCGCATGGTGGATCAGGTCTCGGATTGTAGCGGATGTGCTGCTCGGAATCCGGCCGGAGCCATCACCTACCTGAGCGTGGAACCGAATCCTTGCAACGGTCCGAGCGGACTGCGCTCTTCCTCGAACTTGTGCACGCTAGGTTTGCCGCTCCACATCTTGTAGACCACCGTTTCCTTCTTGATCACGACCACGGCGTCGAACTGCCAGCCGGTGACATCGATCTGCCGCTTGAAGTTGAGGAAATCGAGCCAGAAATTGCCATAACGCTTGCGGTCCAGCGTCTGCTGTTCGATTTCATACCCGAAGCAGGAATCCGTCGCGGAAATGCATTCCTGCAAACCAGGGGCGAGCAGGTGTACATCGAACGCAGAATTTGGCAAGAGGCGCCGCAACAGATCAGTGTGACTCAGCAACGCCACATTTGAAGTCTTGTCGGGATCGACGCCCAGCAATTTCAACTCGGCGAGCGTAGTCTTCCCCGGAACGATCCGGTCAAACATCGACTGCGCGGCGGAATAGGTAGACCAAGGGGTCTGTATTTCCTGCCGCCCATCCGGAAGAAGGTGAGAGCAGGCTGGCAACACCGCAGCCAACATGAAACCCACGATTCCGCGAACCGCTCTCTGTACGCCAAAATGAGATGCCATGTGCAAAACCGCGTGCTTGTATGCCTGCTTTCAATCTAGCACGCGGAAAGCTTTACGCCAAGCAACTCAATCAATCCTCTAATACCAGCTTCCGCGGAAACGATACGGTAAAGGTACTGCCCTTGTCGGGTTCGGACACAATAGAAAGATTCGCGTCATGCCGCAACAGGACATGCTTGACGATTGCCAGCCCCAAGCCAGTGCCCTGGGTTTCGCGGGAGCGACTCTTGTCGACCCGGTAGAAGCGCTCGGTCAGGCGGGAAATGTGCTCGGGACGGATACCGATGCCGGTATCGCGCACCGCATATTGCGGCCCGGCGGCGGTCATGCGCCAGATGATGTCAATGTCGCCGCCTTCCGGCGTGTAACGCACCGCGTTGGAGGCAAGATTGCCGAATGCGCTGCGCAGTTCGTCGGCGCTGCCCTTGATGTCCGGCCCTTCCACTGTAAGCGTGATCTTGTGGCGTCCCGCGGACAGGCCGATCGCTTCGCGCTGCACCTGTTCCAGTAGCGCATGGATATTTACCCGCTCGGCACGCAGCGGATAATCCATCGATTCGAGGCGGGTGAGCGTCAGCATGTCCTCAACCAGGTTTTGCATGCGCTGTCCCTGCTCGATCATTAACTTCAGGTGCGACATGCGTGTCTGCGTGTCGAGATTGGGCTGGCTGTAGGCGATCTCGAGGAAGCCGTTGATGACGGTAAGCGGCGTGCGCAACTCGTGCGATGCATTGGCAACGAAGTCGCGGCGCATCATCTCGATGCGTTCGGAATCGGTAGCGTCGTGCGTTACCAGGATCTGGCGTCGGTTCTCGAACGGGATGATCTGCACGATCAGCTTGCGCCCGCGCAATGAAAGGGTCAGCGGCTGCTCATAACGCCCGAGAATGATGTAATCCATGAACTCCGGGCTGCGTACCAGGTTGGTGACGCGCATTCCCTTGTCGCGGTCCAATCGCAAGCCGAGATGCTTTTCCACCGCGGGATTGCACCATTCGAGGAACAGTACGTCGTCCATGATGGCGACACCGTCCGGCAACAGGCTCATCGCCTGCCGGAAGCGCGCCAGCCACTCGGCCAATTCGGCCTGATTCCTTTCGTCGTCGCGCCGCAGTCGATACAGCCGCGAAAAAATGTCGGTCCACGCGCCCCAGCCATCCGGCAGCTTTGCGCTCGACGGGTTATCCAGCCACTCTGCAAGACGGTATAGATAATGCAACTGGATGAAGAGGAAGACTGCCAGCCCGATCGTGCCGGCCGCCAGGCCGAACACCGGGCCGAGGAAATACCACGCGATGCCGACGGCGAGCAGCAGGAGGGAAAAACGCAGCCCGGCGGGAACCCAGAAGAGCAGTTGCGGATTCATGAATGAATTTTATTTTTCCGACAGCATATATCCTACGCTGCGCACGGTCTTGATCATCGATTCCGCTTCCTTGAGCGCCTTGCGCAAGCGCAGCACGTGCACGTCGACAGTACGCTCCTCGATCACGACATGGTCGCCCCACACCTTGTCGAGCAGTTGGCTGCGCGAGAAGACGCGTTCCGGATGCGCGAGGAAGAACTTCAGCAACTTGTATTCCGCATGGCCGATGTCGATCTTCTGGCCGTTCAGCATGACCGAGCAGCTGACCGGATCGAGCGAAATCGCGCCAACGGTCATCAAGCTTTGCGCGTGTTCCGGGCTCTTGCGCCGCAGGAGCGCCTTGATGCGGGCAGTCAGTTCGCGCGGCGAGAAGGGCTTGGTGATGTAGTCATCCGCACCGTTATCGAGTCCGGCGATCTTGTCCTCTTCCATGCTCTTGGCCGTCAGCATGATGACGGGCAGTTCCTGCAATTGCCGGTCGGTGCGAATGCGCGAGAGCAGGCGAAGGCCCGTCTGGTCCGGCAGCATCCAGTCGAGCAGCACGAGGTCCGGCATGCGGCGCTGGATGAATTCCCACGCCTGGGTCGCATTGCCGACGGCAAACGTGCCCCACCCGGCTTCCTTCAGCGTGAAGGACACCAATTCGACGATGGAAGGTTCGTCTTCGACGATCAGGATATTGGTCTTGTCTACTGCCATGTTCAAACGGAGCTGTCGAGCTTGGTATATACGTAATCGGTATGGCGAATGTCCTTGCCTTCGACGACGTAGATCACGTATTCCGCAATATTCTTCGCGTGGTCGCCGATGCGTTCGATTGCCTTTGCCACCCACAAGGTATCCAATGCAGTGGAAATCGTACGCGGGTCTTCCATCATGAAAGTGATCATGGTGCGCATGATGGAACCGAACTCGTGGTCGATTTCCGCATCCTGCGCAATGATCTTGGCGGCCTGCCGCTCGTCGAGTCGCGCGAAGGCGTCCAGTGCGTCGTGCAGCAGTTCGGACGTGTTTGCCGCCATCACGCGGATGGCTTCAAAGTGATTCAGCATGCTGACCGTGCCGCGCTCGTGCAGGCTCTTGGCGACGCGCGCCACCTTGGTGGCCTCGTCGCCGATGCGTTCGAGATCGGTAATGACCTTGACCGTTGCCATTACGGTGCGCAGATCGTTGGCTGCAGGCTGGCGTTTCACGATCAGATGGCTGCAAGCGTCGTCCAGCGTGACCTCGAGGCGGTTCACGTTTTCGTCCGACTTGATCACTTGCTCCGCCTTGGCGATGTCGCCATTGCGGAAGCATTCGATCGCGTCGGCGAACTGGCTCTCCACCAGGCCGCCCATGGTCAGCACCTTGGAGCGGATGGTTTCTAGGTCCATGTCGTACTGCTTCGAGGAATGGTCGCCTGGCATCGGATTCTCCTTCGTTCCTTGTCTGTCCTCAGCCGAAACGGCCGGTAATGTAGTCCTGGGTTTCTTTCCGAACCGGATTCATGAAGATCTGGTCGGTCTCACCGAATTCCACCAGCTCGCCAAGGTACATGTAGGCAGTGTAATCCGAGCAGCGGGCCGCCTGTTGCATGTTGTGCGTGACGATGGTGATCGTGTAATCCTCTTTCAGTTCGGCGATGAGTTCTTCGATCTTTGCCGTCGAGATCGGGTCGAGCGCGGAGGTCGGTTCGTCGAGCAGCAAAACGTCAGGCTTGACCGCAACGCCGCGCGCGATGCACAGGCGCTGCTGCTGGCCACCGGACAGGCTCAGGCCGCTCTTGTTGAGCTTGTCCTTGACTTCGGTCCACAGCGCGGCCTTTTTCAGCGCCCATTCGACGCGCTCGTCCATCTCGCCCTTCGACAGTTTTTCGTAGAGACGCACGCCGAAGGCGATGTTGTCGTAGACGGACATCGGAAACGGCGTCGGCTTCTGGAACACCATACCGACCTTGGCGCGCAGCATGTTGAGATCCTGGCCGGCCTCCAGGATGTTGCGGCCGTTGTACATGATCTTGCCTTCAGCGCGCTGCCCGGGGTACAGGTCGTACATGCGGTTCAGCGTGCGCAGCAGTGTCGACTTGCCGCAGCCGGACGGGCCGATGAAAGCCGTCACCTTCTTTTCGAAGATGTTCAGGTTGATGTTCTTCAGGCCCTGGAAATTGCCGTAAAAGAAATTCAGGCTGGCGATCTCAAGCGTCGCTCGCAGGTTGTTCTGAGTGTTCTGGTTGTTCATGTCAGTTCGGAACCTTTTGGCTGAACAGGGTGCGCGACAGGATGTTCAATCCCAGCACGCTTATCGTAATGAGCAGTGCGCCGCCCCATGCCAGATTGCGCCAGTTGTCGTAGGGGCTCATGGCAAACTGGAAGATCACCACCGGCAGGTTGGCCAGCGGCTGATTCATGTTCGTGCTGAAGAACTGGTTGTTCAGCGCAGTGAAGAGCAGCGGCGCGGTTTCGCCGGAGATCCGTGCGACAGCCAGCAGCACGCCGGTCACCACGCCGGCCTTGACAGCACGCAGACGAATCATCATCGCGACCTTCCAGCGCGGCGCGCCGAGCGAGAACGCAGCTTCACGCAGGCTGTTCGGCACGAGGCGCAGCATGTTGTCCGTGGTGCGCACTACCACCGGGATGGCGATCAGCGAGATGGCAAAGGTGCCGGCCCAGCCGGAGAAGTGCTTCACGTTCGCCACGTAGATCGCATAGACGAACAGGCCGACCACGATGGATGGTGCGGACAGCATGATGTCGGTTACGAAGCGCGTGATCTGCGCCAGCCAGCTTTCCTCGCCGTACTCGGCAAGATAAATGCCGGCCAAGATGCCAATCGGCGTGCTGATGGCGGTGGCAGCGCCGACCAGCAGCAGGCTGCCGACGATCGCATTCTTGAGGCCGCCGCCGTCGCTGCCTGGCGCCGGCGTCGTCTCGGTAAACATGGCGAAGCTGAGCGCGCCTGCCCCCTTGATCAGCAGCGTGAACAAAATCCATGCCAATGCGAGCAGGCCGAACGCCATCGCCGTCACGGACAGGGCGATGCCGATGCGATGCTGCCACAGGCGTTTGCGATAAACGGGATTCATTACTTGGCTCCTTCCTTGCGCGACAGTCCCAACAGCATCAATTTTGCTGCGGAGAGTACGACGAAAGTAATGACGAAGAGAATAAGGCCGAGTGCGAACAGCGAGGACACATGCAATGTCGATTCCGCTTCGGCGAATTCGTTGGCCAGCGTGGAGGCGATGCTGTTGCCGGCGGCGAACAGCGACCAGGACAGTTTCTGCGCATTGCCGATCACGAAAGTAACGGCCATGGTCTCACCGAGTGCGCGGCCCAAGCCGAGCATCACACCGCCGACAACGCCATTCTTGGTGTAGGGCAGCACGATCTTGCGCATCACTTCCCACTTGGTGCAACCCAGGCCGTAAGCAGATTCCTTCAGCACCGCGGGTACGATTTCGAACACGTCGCGCATCACCGATGAAATGAAGGGAATGATCATGACGGCGAGGATGAGGCCGGCCGTCAGGATGCCGATACCCATCATGGGACCCTTGAACAACACGCCGACGACAGGCAGCTCACCCAAGGTATGACTCAGCAAGGGCTGGACGTAATCGCCGAACAGCGGCGCGAAAATGAACAGGCCCCACATGCCGTAGATGATGCTGGGCACGCCGGCGAGAAGTTCCACGGCGGTGCCGAGCGGCTTGCGCAATCCTGCCGGGCAGATTTCCGTCAGGAACAGCGCGATGCCGAAGCTGACCGGGAATGCAACCACCAACGCAATCAGCGCAGTGGAGAGCGTGCCGACGATGGCGATCAGCGCGCCGTATTTATCATTGACCGGGTCCCACTCGACGGTGGTAATGAAAGCCGGTCCGAATTCCTTGAATGCCGGCCAGGCGCCGATGATAAGGGAGACGATGATCCCTGCCAGGACCAGCAGCACGCTCAGCGCGAACAGCAGCGTGAGCTTGTGGAACAGAAAATCCTGAAGCCGCTGCTTGCGCATGGTGGCAACCATGGCCTTGGCAGCGGCATCGAGGTAAGGCGATGACTGTTCTTGTTCTCTGCTGGTTACTGGCGCCACGATAGTAGAGGTATTGGCGTTCATAAGCTCATTGCCCGGCGGGGCGATTGCGGCCGCAGGCGTCCGGCCATCTCTCGATGGCACTTCCTCCTGCAGCCTTGTTTCATGCATGGACACAGCCCGGTTCAATTACCACACTGCCTTGCCGGAGCCGTCCTTGATCTGGCTCTTCCAGGCATCCTCGACCAGCTTCACGACCGACGTGGGCATGGCGACGTAATCAAGATCCGCAGCCATTGCACCACCGTTCTTGTAAGCCCAGTCGTAGAACTTCAGGACTTCCTTGGCCTTGACAGCGTCCGCCTGTACCTTGTGCATCAGGATGAAGGAAGCGCCGGTGATCGGCCAGCTATCTTTCCCCGGCTGGTTCGTCAGCACCACGGCGAAGCCCGGTGTCTTGGCCCAGTCGGCGCCGGCAGCGGCGGCCTTGAAGGTGTCATCCTCCGGTGAAACGAACTGACCGTCGTGGTTCTTCAGCATGGTGTAGGTCATCTTGTTCTTCTTGGCGTACGCATACTCGACGTAGCCGATCGAGTTCTTGATGCGCTGCACGTTCGCTGCCACGCCTTCATTCCCCTTGCCGCCTACGCCGGCCGGCCACTTCACCGCCGTACCTGCGCCGACGGTAGCCTTGAACTCGGGGCTGACCTTCGACAGGTAATCGGTGAACAGGAAGGACGTGCCGGAGCCGTCGGCGCGGTGCACCACGGTGATTTCTTCCGCCGGCAGTTTGACGCCGGGATTCAGCGCTGCGATTTCATTGGCATTCCACTTGGTGATCTTGCCGAGATAAATGCCGGCGACCACTTCGCCGGTCAATTTCATTTTGCCCGGCGCGACGCCGTCGAGGTTCACGACCGGCACTACGCCACCCATGATGGCCGGGAACTGCATCAGGCCATTGGCATCCAGCTCTTCCGCTTTCAGCGGCATGTCGGATGCGCCGAAATCAACCGTCTTGGCCTTGATTTGCTTGATGCCGCCGCCGGAGCCGATGGACTGATAGTTCAAGCCGTTGCCGGAGGCCTTTTTGTATGCCTCCGCCCATTTCGCATAGATCGGGTACGGGAACGTTGCGCCTGCGCCGGTCATGTCGGCTGCGACGGCACTCGTGAAGGTCACTGCGCCAGCGGAGGCAAGCAGCGCCGATGCAAGGAATTTGTTCAGTCGCATATCTGCTCCTTGATGGTTGTCAATTAGGACAGTGCGAACTCTAGCGGACCATTGTGACATGTTTATGACATGGCGAAGAATCCTGTCATAAACCCGAAAAAATGGCGGATTCCTGTCACAAGGCCG
>DASVLM010000176.1:0-11559 GCA_036384875.1 Noviherbaspirillum sp. | reverse complement strand
GGCATCCTGCTGGTGCTGGTGACGGTCTTCGTCGGCACGCTCGCCACGCGCACGCCGCTGAAGGTGGACGTCATCCGCGACCGCGGCGCGATGGGACGCGAAGTGGAAGACGGCATGATCGAGAACGTGTACCGCCTGCAGATCATGAACACGGATGAATTCCCGCATGAGTACCACATCAAGGTCAGCGGCATCGATTCGATCGCGCTGGCGTCTCCGGACGAGGTAAAGCTCGATGCGACGGAATCGCGTGCGGTGCCGGTGCGCGTACGTATCGCGCACGGCAAGGGACAGACCGGCTCGAACAAGATCATGTTCGAAGTGAAGGCGGAAGGCAGCGAGCGGCTGCAGGTGAAGGAAAAAGCCGTCTTCATCGTGCCGCGGTGAAGCGTCGACAGGAATTACTCAACTTGGGGCAGGCGAGCGCTGATGCCCGACGGAGAATGACATGCAAGCAACAGCAATGATGAAGAACGCCGATACCGAGCCGTGGTACAAGCACCGCTGGCCGTGGATAGTGATGGCAGGCCCGTTCGCCGTCGTCGTGGCGGGGTCGATCACCGGCTGGATCGCCTTCACGCGCCAGGACGCGCTGGTGGTGGACGACTATTACAAGCAGGGCAAGGCGATCAACAAGGACTTGCGCCGCGACCGCCTGGCTGCCTCGCTCCAGCTCGGTGCCGACCTGCGTTACGATCCGGCGGCCGGCAAGCTCGTCGGCAAGATCGACAGCCCGGTACGCCCGATCGCCGGCGCATTGACGATTCGGCTAGTCCATGCCACGCAACCGGAAAAGGACCGCACGCTGCTCGTGCGGCCGGATGCGGACGGCAAGTTCGCCATCGATCTCGGCATGCTGGAACAGTCGCGCTGGGAGGTGGTCGTTGAAAGCGAGAAGGGCGACTGGCGCCTGGCCGGTGAATGGGAATGGCCGAAGCAGCGTGAGGTTGTCATCAAATCCGAGATGACTCCGGCGGACAATTGACCAGGGTGCGACAAAATGTGCCACTCGGCATGCATGATGGCTTGAAATGGCATATCGTATGATCGGTTCTCGAATTCTCGAACCGTTTCCCGGAATCGGGAACTCATATCTGGAAATTTCCCGGGTCGAAAGGAGGGTGGTTGGATGGCGCGGCTGATGATGGTGGTCTTGTGGCCGTCGTTTCTGGTGGCAATCGTTGCCGAGGGATTCTTTTTCTCGTTGTTCGATCCGCAAGACCTGGCGCTATCCGGCGTGCACCTCGAGGTGTCGCCGCTGGCCGTGTATACCGTGGGTTTTTTCTGCTTCTGGGCGTTCTGCGCGCTGGCCAGCATGCTGACCTGCTATTTGCAGGGTACGCCGGGCGATGCCCGCCAGCCCTTTTAGGCTGGTATTGCGCTGACTTCGGGCTTCGGCCTGATTCCGCAAATAAAAACGCCCGGTCTTGCGCCGGGCGTCTTCAACTTCTGCCGGGAGTCAGTTGCAGGTCTGCGTACCGGCCGCAACGGCTTTCAGCGTCACCGGATCGAGCAGTTCAAGTTCGCGGTTCGCGACCTTGATCCAGCCCTGTTTCTTGAATTTGGAAAGCAGGCGGCTGATGCTTTCGATCGTCAATCCGAGATAGTTGCCGATTTCCTCGCGCGTCATGCGCAGCTGGAAGCTGGTCGAAGAATAGCCGCGCACGGAATAGCGCGACGCGAGATTGACCAGGAAAGCCGCAAAGCGCTGTTCCGCGCGCATGTTGCCGAGCAGGAGCATCACGCTTTGTTCGCGCGTGATTTCCTGGCTCATCATGCGATGGAAGTGATGCAGCAGCGTCGGCATGTCGCCGAACAGGCTTTCCAGGCGCGAGAAAGGGATTTCGCACACTTCGCTGTCTTCCAGCGCCACCGCGTTGCAGTGGTGGCGGTCGGTGCTGATGGCGTCCATGCCCAGCAGTTCGCCCGCCATCTGGAAACCGGTGATCTGCTGGTTGCCGCTCGGGTGGATCTGGTGGGTCTTGAAATGCCCGAGGCGGATCGCGTACAGGTTGGTGAACGGATCACCGACGCGGTAGAGGTGGCCGTCGCGCGGCACCTTGCGGCGGCGGCCGATGATCTTGTCGAGCTTGTCCATGTCGGTTTCACCCAGGCCCATCGGCAGGCAGATCTGATGCATGCTGCAGGCGGCGCAGCGAGTATGCGCGTCGGGGGCAGCAACAGTGGGATGGGTAGTATCGGCGGAATTGATTCGGTGCAGAACCATGTTCTATCTCGCTTCTGGTTGGTGATCGGGGAGGCTCTTGCCAAATTGCTACTTGAGCCAAGTCAAGCAAGAGTATGCAAAGACCATACCAGCCGTCGGGCATCCTCAAATAATTGCTCTGATGCATGGCGCAAAGCGGTTATATTGGGCGGACCTCTACCGATAACAAAAGAATGGGGACCCATGCAGACCGAATACGAGGCAGACAGCTCCTATCTCGGGCAGTTCATCCCGCTGCATTATCATCACAACATGCTGATGGATGCCCGCCGCATGCGGGGATTCAAGTCCGCCATCGATTACATGGTGCCGGAGGGCGGGAAAGTCCTTGATCTGGGCGGCGGCACCGGTGTGCTGTCATGGTTTGCCGCGCTGAAGGCGGACAAGGTCTGGTGCGTGGAAATGAATCCGGATCTGGTTCGGGAAGCGAGACGTTTCCTTTCCCGCAATCGGGAAGGGCACAAGGTGGAAGTGGTGCAGGCCGATGCCTTCGACTATCTGCCGCCGGAGCCCGTGGATGTGGTGATCTGCGAAATGATCCACGTCGCCATGCTGCGCGAGAAGCAGATTCCCGTCATTGAAAATTTCAAACGCCGATATCGAGAACGCTTCGGCCCACGCCTGCCGGCTTTCGTGCCGGAAGCGGCCATCATGGCAGTACAGCCGCTGCAGCAGGATTACGACTTCGAAGGCTACCTTGCGCCCATCGTGCAGTTCCAGGAGGCACATGCCGTGTCACGCGGCACGGTGGAGCTGGCCGCACCTGCCGTCTATGCCACGCTTGATTACAGCGAGCAGGTCGATGAAGAGATTGCCTGGGAAGGCAGTTTCCTCGTCGAGCAGGATGGCACCGTCAATGCGTTGCGCTTCATCACCAAGAACATTCTTGCCGTGCTGCTTCGGGAGCGCGCAACCATCGACTGGCTCAATCATTACCTTGCGCTGCCGCTGAACACGCCGGTGGAAGCAAGGCGGGGCGACGTGCTGCGCGTCGGCTTCAAGTATCGCGCCGGCGGCTCGATTCCGTCGCTGCAGAATGCGCTGCGCGTTGAGCTCAATGCGGCCGGCACCTTGTTGCTGCCCGAATAGGCAGCGTTCTCTTCAATTCCTCAGCGCTTCACATTCACGAACAGGTTCGCGGCAAAGCACAGCACGCCGAATGCCGCGATGAATTCGGAAGCGGCGAGCAGCGGAACGATCTTCTTGCTGCCCAACAGCACGAGCGTGAGCGAGACCACCATCACCGGCATCGAGATGTTCGCCAGCCAGAAATGGACGCGCGCCAGCTTGCTTGCGCCGGCCGCCGGAAACACGCTGTAGGTGAGGCCGGCGAGCGCCATCGTGGTCCACCCGAGCAGGTTGATGTGCGCGTGTACCGGTCGCAATGTGAAGTCCTGGCTCGCACCCATCGCAATGCCGAGTGCGATGCCGACGATCAGGTAAAGCACGGCCAGCTTGAGCCAGGTGACGCCGACGGTGGAAATGCCGGGTTGGAAGGTATTGGTTTGCATGTGATCCTCTTGTTGTTGATGTGAGTGTTCAGGCCGTGACGGCTTCCTGTTGCACGATCTGCGTCGCATTCTTTCCCGCAAGCTTCAGCGCGGCCGAGACGATGGCATCCGGCTGCGGCATGAAGGCTTGTTCCAGCATGTAGCTCGACGGTGCCGGTGCATCCGGCCCGGTGATGCGTACCACCGGCGCCTTCAATGCGTCGAAGGCCTGGTCTGCAACGATGGCGGCCACTTCCGCACCGACGCCGCACATGCGGCTCGCTTCATGGACCACCAGCACGCGGCCGGTCTTGCGCGCCGAACGCACGATGGCTTCCTCGTCCAGCGGCTTCAGCGAACGCAGGTCGATGACCTCCGCCGACACGCCTTGCGCCGCCAGCGTCTCCGCTGCCTGCAGGCAGGTGCCTACCATCTTGGCGTAGGAAATGATGGTGACGTCGCTGCCTTCGCGTTTCACCGCCGCTTTGCCGAGCGGGACGATGTGTTCGCCGTCCGGCACTTCGCCCGGCACATAACCGAGCGTCATGTCGACGAAGAACAGCACCGGGTTGTCGTCGCGGATCGCGGCTTTCAGCAAGCCCTTGAAGTCGGCAGCGTTTGAAGGCATCGCCACCTTCAGGCCGGGGCTGTGCACGAACCAGGCTTCGAGGTTGTGGTTGTGCTGCGCGCCGACCGTCCAGCCGCTGCCGGTCATCGCGATCACGACCATCGGGAAGGAGAACTGGCCGCCGGACATGTAGCGCAGCTTGCCCGCGCTGTTGACGATCTCGTCCATCGCGAAGCAGAGGAAGGGCGCGAACAGCAGGTCCACGACGGGGCGCAGGCCGGTAGCCGCGGCACCCGCAGCGGTACCGGCGATGATGCCTTCTGCCAGCGGCGTATTGCGTACGCGCTTCTTGCCGAATTCCTCGACGAGTTCGGGCCGCTTGGTCGCGACGCCTTCACCGAACATCATCACGCGCGCATCGCGCCGCATCTCTTCGGCCAACGCCTGGCCGATCGCCTCATTGACGGTAATGTGTGACATGGTGCTGTTCCTCATGCATAAACTTCGGTGGCGACTTCGCTCGCCGCAGGGAAGGGCGAGGCGGCGGCGAATGCTGCGGCTTCCTCGATGGTGTGTCGCACGCGCTCTTCCATCGCGGCGATGCCTGCTGCATCGAGTTGCTTGCGCTCGACGAGGCGCTGCTGCATCGTCTCGATCGGGTCCTTGTTGCGCCACGACGCAAGTTCCTGCTTGTCGACGTAGCCCTGGTCGTCCGGCTCGTAGTGGCCGCGCAGGCGATAGGTATAGGTTTCGAGCAGGTAGGGCTGGCCGGTTTCGCGGATGCGCGCGATCGCCTCGATGGCCGCTGCATGCACCGCTTCCACATCGTTGCCGTCCACCGTGCGGCCTTCGATGCCATACGAGGCAGCACGCGGGCTGATGTGGTTGCCGAGCATGGTCTCGTTGCGATGGACGAAGGCTTGCCACTGGTTGTTCTCGCACACGTAGAGCACCGGCAGGTTCCACACTGCCGCGAGGTTGAGCGATTCATGGAAGATGCCTTCCGCCGCCGCGCCGTCGCCGAAGAAGCAGGCGACGATGCCCGGTTCGTTCAGCATGGTCTTGGAAAGCGCTACGCCGGTCGCCAGCGACAGTTCGCCGCCGACGATGGTGGAGGTCAGCACCACGCCGAGTTCCTTCGCGGAGATATGCAGCGATCCGCTTTTGCCTTTGCAGTAGCCGTCGCTGCGTCCCAGCACTTCGGCCATCATGCGTTTCGGGTCGGCGCCGCGTGCCAGCAGGTGGCCGGCGCTGCGGTGGTTGGTGAGGATGCGGTCGTCTGCGGTCAATGCACGCACCACGCCGACGGCCGATGCTTCCTGGCCCACCGAGGTGCAGGTGCCGGCCGCGTTGCCGGCGGCGTGCATCGCAGCAAGCTTCTCTTCATAAGCGCGGATCAGCATCATGCATTCGAGCATCGATACCGCGTCTTCATTCCTTGTCTGTGTCATGGGAAATCCTTTCGTGCGGAGCCGGCAGAACGTCCGCCGGGCCGTATGTCTTGTGGCGGAGCGAAGTCTACTGCGCGGCAGGCGCGAAAAACCGCCGTTTTTCGGGCTTAAGGTTTTTTTAGGATTTATTGAATGAAGTTTTAAGAAAGCGCTTTGGAAGCCTTCCGTAACCTGTGCACCTGACGATTCTTTGATCTTTTCAGGAGACTGCCATGCAACAGGAAACCGCCCGCAACCAGCGCTACAACATGTACGCAATCATCCACAAAGCCTTGCGCATGTTCATGTGCGACACGCTGTCGACGCTGGGCAAGCTTGATGCGGCCGATGCACAGGAAACCCAGGCCTGCCTGGCGCAAGTGAATTCGCTGCTCGAGGTGTGCACGGGGCATTTGCACCACGAGAACGAATTCGTGCATGCCGCGATGGAAGCGCGGCGTCCGGACTCGGCGCAGGAGATTGCGACCGAGCACGAGCATCATCTGTGGGCCATCGGCCAGCTTGAGGACTTGGTGGCGGTCGTGGAGACGGCGCAGCCGGAGTTGCGGGCCGAAGCAGTGTCGCGGTTGTACCGCTACCTCGCTTTGTTCATCGCAGAGAATTTCACCCACATGAACGTCGAGGAAACCGAGCACAACGCCGTGCTGTGGGCGACGCATACCGACGAGGAACTGATTGGCATCGAGCAGGCCCTGGTCGCTTCGATACCGCCGGCGGAGTCGGCTCTCATCATGCGCTGGATGATTCCGGCAATGACGCCTGCCGAACGCGCGGAAAAGCTATCCGGAATCCGCCTGCATGCCCCGGCGCCGGTATTCGGCATGCTGCTCGACATTGCCCAGGACAGCCTGCCTGCACGCGAATGGAAGAAGCTGCAGCAGGACCTGGGATTGGAAGAGGCGCTGGCTGCCTGAGGCGCGGCGGCCCGATGCTGCGAACACGATGCTGCCTGAACGATGCGTGAGTCGTTCGGGCTGTTCAGGCCCGGTGTCAGGCTTCTTCCAGAAGCTGCACCGGACTGCGCACGCACAGGCGGAAACGGCCGCGGCCGGTTTTTTCGAGACGAATGCCCGCATCGCGCTCGGCCAGCCGCCGGCTCAGGAGGATGAGGCGCGCTTCGAGGTTGTCGCTGACGTCCGGCAGGCGAATGCGCGGGTCGAGCCGCAACTCGCGGTTGGTGAATTCGGAGCGGTTCTTGTCCGCAAAGTCGCGCAGCAGGTTCCAGAAAATCGAGCCGGCCACGCCCTTGATGAGGTAGTCGTCGCCGATGAACACGCTGTCGTTTTCGCGGTAATGACGGATGGCGAGCGGCGCGCCGCCGGTGGTAGCCGGGCGGGCCTCGGCTTGTGCCGCTTCCTCGGCGGCGTCGGCGGCGGCCTGCAGAATGTGCATCGCCATGCCAAGTTGCGTCGCCAGCGCAACGAGCGCGTCTTCGTCGTCGTAGGTGAAGCGCAGGTCTTGCGGGCTTTCCACGTAGAGCACGCCGAGCAGGCGTTCGCCGGCAAGGATGGGTACCGCAAGCTGGCTGCGCGCTTCGCGCAGGCCGGGGAAGGGAATCTCGGTTTCCAGCGCCGCCGCCCAGTCGCTGTGTGCTGCGCTTTCGCGAATGGCGCGGCTGTACGCGTATTCGGCATTCATGTGGCCGATGCGGATGGGCGTGCGTTCCCGCGCTGCGACACCGATCACGCCAGCGCCGAGCGGAATCTCGGAGCCCACGCCCGATTCTTCATAGCCGCGGCTGGCGACGGTGTAGAGCTTTTCACTGGGACAGTCGTACAGCAGCACCATGGTATGGCCGATGCCGAACTGGCGGTCCAGGCAAGCCAGGGTTTCCGCCAGCAAGCCTTCCAGGTCGCTGCAGGCGGCAAGGCGGGCGGCGCTGATACGCATCGCCGACAGCAGGTTGCGTTGCGGCGGCGGCGGCGGAACGGAGGCGCCGGGCACGCGCTCGATCGCGTGCACCCTGCACACATCCGAACCGAGCAGGCGGAATACGCCGCTCATGCCGGTTTGCGAAGCGATGCCGGCCAGCTTGGCTTTCATGCTTTCGAACAGCGGCCCGGAAGTTTCCGTGCGCAGGTATTCCAGCGTCAGCCGGTATTGCACGGCGGTGCCGGGATGAATCAATACCAGCGATGCATGCGGATTGGCGACGATGTTCTGGCGCGTCTTGTTGAAGAACTGGTAGGACAGCGCGACGTGTTCGCTGTCGACGTACTGCACTTGCGACAGGTAGGCCACATTCGGCGTGCCGTCCGGCGCACAGGTCGCCATGGTGCCGGGGATCACGCCTTCGAGGCATTCGCGGATGGCGTCGAGCGTGATCATGTGCCGCTCCGCAAAGGTTCGCCGGCGCGCGGGCCGGGCGTTTGGGAATAGGCTTCCGACGGCGTGAAATTGAGCGAGACGATATCGGCCGAAGGATAGAACAGCAGCGTCTGAATCAGGAGTTCGTCGAAGCCGATCAGGGACACGTCGCGCGCGAATCCATCGCGATAATCAGAGATCCGCTGCAGGTCGCCGTCTTCCAGTCCGCCGACGACGGCATCCTTGCCTTTGACCTGCACGGTGCGGTGGGTGGAAGGCATGCTGAAAACGACAGCAATCTCGCCGTTGTCGCGTATGCACTTCAGCACGTGCTCGCCTTGCGTTGCCGAGATGAAGATGCTGACCCTGCGTCTGTCCGCCGACACCCGGCAACCTGTCCCGCGAGCCACTGTCGGAACGTTGTTCCGGTCGCGCGCAGCAACGACGACCGAGATGCCTTGTTGCAGGAATTCGGCAACGCTGGCATCCAGCACGGTCTCGGAGGAGGATTCTGCTCGGGAGCTCATTCAAATCGCTTTGGCTTAAAGTCGGGAATCATACCGTGAAAGCCCGCTCGTGCAATCGTTGTAATGGATACATTGCCGATTTCTTCGGCATCGAATTTGCAAAAAGTCAATTGCCGTATGCCTGCCGATGCCGGCTTTATGTCTTGCCGGCTGCCCGCACCACCCCGAGTTTCAACCCGACAACACCGAAAATACGATTCATCGTCTGCACGGTTCCCTCGCTGCGTTCACCTTCGATGTCTTGCAGCGTTCGGAATCCGACGCCGGACAGCTTGGCCAGTTCGGCGGTCGTCAGGCGCATCGTCGTTTTCAGATGTCGTATGGCTTGCGGCAGGCTCCATTCCGGATGCGCCAGGACCTCGTCAACGGCTTTCTTGCGCAAGGCAAGTTGCTCGTTCAGGGGAAGGGCGTTGTAGCGTTTGTCCATGATGTCCCTGTCAGGCGAGCGCTTCGAGTTGACTGGCCTGGCCTTCGATGCCGGCCAGCAGATGGGCGTGAATGGAGGCATCGAGTCCGAGCTCCGGGCCTTGTGCTGCAATACGACGCAGCGCCGGAGCCATCGCTTTCAAACCGAGGATCAATGTTTCGCGCCGCAAGGCGGGCGCGGCCTGGAGCTTTCGGCGCCTGCTTCGGAGTGGTTGCGCCACCGCTTCTTCAGCGAGCATGCAAACGCGGTCGACGACCCGCTTCCAGTCGGGCCGGCCGTCGTCGTTGTCTTCCCAGCGAATGCGACGTGCGATGCCGTCCGGATGCAGATACATCGGTGCGAAGTCGTATAGCGGGGTCAGGCCGATATTCCCCTGGAAATCCCGCTGCAACGCGGTGTTGCGCGCATGATTGTCCTTGTTGCCAAGCGCAAGGTTGACCACATCGCGCTTGATGTATTCCAGCACCTCGACTTCAGGATGCGTGCATTGGGCGAGCAGTTGCCGGCACACGTCATCGTGGCTCGGAACGGCGCCAAAACCGGCGATGCCGGTGAGAGTGGCGATGCTTTCCTGGGCGAGCCGGATGACGCGATCGGGAGCGACGATCCTGTCGAAACGTGGAATGAACAGCGCACGCCCGCGCAACTGCAAGGGGCCGTGCACACGCAGTCCCAGCAGTGCCGCAAGCGCCATGTAAGGTGCTTCATGATGAAGGATGGCGGCAAGCCGGGCATCCGTTCCGCGACCGAATTTGACGATGTAATGTTGCCGGGCACGTGCATCCGGCAAGGTATGGTCGAGGTAGAACAGTCCGTCGTCGGCGCGCGTCATGAGCAGCTTGGGCCATTCGCCTTGCACGCCCGAAGAACCTGCCACGAACAATCCGTGTTGCGCCAGATGCTCCGTGAATTGCTCGCCACGCTCGGCGACCTCCTCGTCGGTGAAACCGTGCGTCGCACCGGTACGCTCGGCCAGCCATTGCGCTGCCTCCTTCACGCGCAGATTGCCGATGGGATTACCTGCGCCGGTGAGCAGCAGCTGCCAGTCTGCCTCGATGCCCGCAGTGGGCGCCAGCCCGATACGCCGCAGCAGCTCCTCGCGGCCGTATCCCTGCGGGAGCATATCGATCAGGAACACCGGCCAATGAGGCTGTTCATACGCTTCCAAGCCCACCGGGAAGCGACAGGCAAAAGCATGCGCGTCCCGCACGGCAGTGTGTTCTATGGCCCAGTCAGCGGCATAACCGGCATAGGTGCGTGCTTTCCAGCCTTCCTGCTCAGAGCCGAACAGGCTCACGCTGCCGACGTCGTGCCAGGCATTGTCGGCATGAAGCTGGAGTGTGCATTGTGTGTTCATTTACACGGAATATTAGCATAATTAATGAAGTTATCGCTTTTAATAATGATAGTTTTCCGTGTTTATGTGGGATTTTGTGAGCCGGCCTGCCATCCCAAAATTGGCGAATGCCCAAGCGGGAATTTCAGGTGCCTGTCACCAGACCACCGCTCCGGTCCGCAAATTTGCTACAGTGCCGCCCATGGCAAAACTCACCCTGGACAGAATCCTGCAATCGCAGGGCTTCGGCTCGCGCAAATGGTGCAGGCAATTGATCGACGACGGCGAAGTGGCAATCGCCGGCAATGTCGTCACCGACTACAAGGCAAGCATCGATACGGAGGGCTTGTCGTTCACCGTCTACGACGAGGAATGGCAGTACCGCGAGCATGTGTACCTTGCGCTGAACAAGCCCCCCAACTTTGAATGCTCGCGCAAGCCCAGCCATCATCCCGGCGTCTTGACGCTGCTGCCGGAACAGTTCACCTGGCGCGACGTGCAGCCGGTGGGCCGGCTCGACCACGACACCACCGGTCTCCTGCTGCTGTCCGACGACGGCGCCTTCATCCATGCACAATCCTCGCCGAAGCGCCATGTGCCCAAGCTTTACCTTGCCACCACTGCGGAGCCGGTGACGCCGGAACTGGTGGAACAACTGCTGGCCGGCGTGCAGCTGCATGACGAGCCGGCGCCGCTGACGGCCGTGACCTGCAACCAGGTCGGCGACAACCGCATCGAGATCGTGCTGGAGCAGGGCAAATATCATCAGGTCAAGCGCATGCTGGCGGCTGCCGGCAACCATTGCGCCGCGCTGCAGCGCATCGCCATCGGCGGCTTGCGGCTCGACGAGCTCGGTCTGGAGGAGGGCGAGTGGATGTACCTGGAAACCGACCATCTGGCGCGGCTGAACGACGGCGAATAGTGTGAATATTTGCAACTTTGGTTGCGCTGCAGCAGTTGTCGTGCTTCTAACACGATACGTTTTCCGACTAAGATAGAGCCCGTTGTCCTCGTCCACGGCGGTCCCATGTCTGCAGATACGGAGTACAAACGCCTCATCGATGCCGCGAAGGAACGCGCCACGTTCGGCTTTCTGGCGCTGGCCCAGCGCGCGTTGCAGGATACCGACCGCAACATGGTGCGCTTGCTGTCCGAGGCCAAGTCCGGGCTGGATCAAAGTGCGCTGATGGCGGTGCGCCATCAGCGCACTTTGATCCAGCCCGGAC
>DASVLM010000175.1:0-2973 GCA_036384875.1 Noviherbaspirillum sp. | reverse complement strand
CTTTGACCATGAGATGTACTTTGCGGCTCAAGCGATGGCAGGTTTGGACACGTCGCGGTTCCTGCTGAACGAGGGGTTACTAAAACTCCCGCGCGGCATGGCTCAAACGTACCAAGAGATGGCGGTACGTGGGCAGTATTTCGCGCATTTAGCCGAGAAACTGAACCTGTCGCCCCGCGAAATGGATCGCTACCTGGAGAAGAACGCCATATCAGATGCCGAGCATGATCGACTCATCGAATGTGACGCGTACCCGCTGTTTGCTGCGCTCGAAGTTGCTGAAGAGCAGGACAGCAGTATAGAGGTAGTGGCCTAACCGCCGCGTGCAGTATGAAAGACACTGCTGAGATCCGCCATCTAACAAGTGGCGCTCTCGGCAGAAGTCTTCAGAGAGTGTTGTCGCATGCGCCAACGTATTCGACAGAATTTTCTTCGTGCATTCGCACGGAAAATGCAGCTGGGCATCCAGCATTAAACCGCAGCTTCGCATCCAACCAGATGCCGAATCGCTGTTCCTTCATTTCAACCCGTAGCGGGCACCCATCCCGCTGCGGATGGAGGTTCGCAATTCGACCAGGAGCTATCAATGAAACAGCAGAGCGCGGCAGTGCCGGCGCCCGTCGTTCTTCCCGCTGGCGCTATGCCAATGGACCGACCGGACTTCACTGCCTACGTGAAAGCATGTATCAAGGAAGTAGTCAGCCTGCTACGCGAGCAAATCGCCGTGCCAGCAGGCCATGAATGGAAGTTGGCATCCCTTGCACTTCTGCTCAAGCGCGACGATCCGATTCGGTCGACCATGCATGGTGCGGCCGTCCAAATCGGAAGGGTGTGGCCGGACGAACGCGATCCGAAGCAATACATGATCGATATTCATTACTATTGGCAGGAGCGAATACTCCTTGAAAACGGTAAGAGTCAAACGATCGGTAAGCCACGGCACCAAGTTTCTCTTTGGTGCGAAAAAGGCAGGCCTCTCTGGGGGAAACTCCAGAACCTTTTGCCTGAAGAAGCACCGTTGGTGCTATGTGCTGACGCAATTCCTGAACTGGCCCAAATCGTCGCTCAGACGGTGAATAGGGCCACCGGTCAGGAGCACAACAAGCAGGTATCGCCTGCAACGCTGCAGTAGCAAAGCGTTGAAGGGCCGAAACCTTTTAAACACGGCCATCTCACGATGGCTGTGTTTCACAACCGTACCGAGAAAACCGGTAGACATTAAACCCTCGCGGGGCAATTACTGCGCCCGTTAAGGGCTGCTCTGCGAAATACCCTAGGAGCAAAAAATGTCACAAGTTCAAGTAGTCCTTGCGGATGTATTCAAGAATATTGACCGCCGCAGCGCGACAAATGCGATCGCCAGGCTGACAAGCATCCATCCAGATGCGCCCTGCGCTTCGGAAAACGGCGAATGTTATCTTCGTGGAGCTATCGACGATAAGATCTGCGTTACTGAGAAGCACGCCAACTCAACGGTTGGAGATCTTCGAAAGCTGGTGGTCGAGGCATTGGAAGGTTCATGCGCCAGCGGCAGTGAAGAATTCACCTTCACGGTCGGCATAGACGTTCCAGCGTTCGCGACAATCACCGTTACCGGTGCATCGACACTGGCCGGCGCAATCGAAGAACTCGAGTGTCGAGCTCTGACACTCGAACCGCGCGAGTTCGCTCCAGACGTGGATGAATGGCAGGACCGGCTTAGACTGGTGAGCGTACGGAATGCCGACGACACTCTCAACGGCGACGCGCTAAATGGGATTCTGTTGAAAAATGATCTCACAAACCTGGAACAACGCGCATTCGATGTATTGACCGAACTCATCGGTGTTTCAGAGGCCGACTCGATCTTTGGCGAACCGATTCTGAGTAAGGTGCGTAGCCTCGTCGCTGATCTCAAAGCTGCGCAAATACCTGCAGACGCGCCGGCTAACCGGGACTGGAAGCAGATCTGCGCTGGTTTGCGACGCTAACCAGACAGGAGATGCTCATGATCGTTTCACAAGGTCACACCATCGGCGTAAAGGAGTATCACGCCACGGACCAGGAAGCCGAAATCGTTTTGTTGGCCCTTCAATGCTTTGGTCACCTGATAAAGAACTCAGGTCCGTTTATGGCTTTGAAGCGCCTAACATTCAGCGACCTGGCAGATAGGATCACTGCTGCCTATAGTTTGGCCGATGCTCGCACCGCGGAAGTGGTTCGAGTTCTACGAACAGTCAACGCCCACAATCTGACCTCAACAGAACGTTAAACCCAACTTCTTCGAAGCAAAAGGCCCCTTTCCTACGAGAGGGGCCTTTATTATTATCGGGGACGGGAAAGGCACGAAGGCAGGCACTTTGTCCTTGCAAGACACGGAAATAAGGCGTTTTGGCGAGTTTATCGAGATCGATTTGCCAACTTGTCCACCTAGAATGGGCCTTTCGCCCCGCTTATTGCATCCATATCAAGGAGCGCCCTATGACACCGTCCAAACCGTACCTATCTCTTGAACTTGCTCGGCTGGCCAGCCAGGAGGCTACCGCCGCAGCTCAAAAGGAAGGCCTGCGCCTCATCGTTGCTGTGGTCGACGAAGGAGGGCACTTGATCCTGCTGGAACGAATGGACAACGGCGCGTACGGAAGCATTGACCAGTCGATCTCGAACGCCAGGCATGCAATCGCGCATCAGGACCGGCTCACCTCCGGTCCGTGGAAGGGGGCCGCGTGCATCGAAGCACACGGTTGTGCCATCGGTGCGATCAGCATCATGGCGGCAGGCCCACGGGCGGCGGCCAACAAGTCCAATGACATGGAGGCAAAACTGCAGCAGCTAATGCAGCATGTCCTTTCGAAGATCGACCTTTGGCTTACACAGCGCGCCGCAGCGTGAAATCGGATTGACGTTATTGCAAAAGAATACGAGGACCGGACCTTGATTATCAGACCTTATCCGGAGCAACGCAGCGAGATCATCGAGTTAGAACGCTTGCGA
>DASVLM010000174.1:0-2728 GCA_036384875.1 Noviherbaspirillum sp. | reverse complement strand
CGATACGATTGCGTCCCATGTGTTTGGCTTGATATAGCACCCGGTCCGCCGCCGCAAGCACTTCCTCAAATCCGGCAGTACCACCAGGTGGGCGAACCGCAATACCGAAACTGGCGGAAAGCGCAAAATGATGACCGATTGGCGTTGAGTCAATAGCTTCAATCGCTGCCCTGCAGCGCTCAGCAAGCACCATCGCTTCCTGCTCAGATGTTCGCGGAAGACAAATGGCGAATTCCTCGCCCCCTAAACGACCGAACATATCCTGAGCGCGCAGGCAAGCTGCAATAGTCGAACTCACCGATTTAAGAACCCAATCTCCTGCAGCGTGACTGTGAGTATCATTGATCAATTTGAATTCGTCCATATCGAACAAAATGACGGAAATGTGCCCCCGTGCATCCTTGAACGCACCATGCGCACAGGTTATGAAATGCGCTCTGTTGCTTATTTTTGTTAACCCGTCGATTTGCGAGTAAGTCCGGAAATCATTTTTCTGTCGCCACGTCCTTAAAGCCCACACAGAAACGAAAGCCAACAGTACTCCAGTGACGAGTACGAGCAATTCGAGGATGTGCTTGTTTCGTTCCTGAAGTTCACGCTCGGAAGTTAAAAGTTGATTTATTTGACCGAGCAACTTTAACTGAGCCGATTGATCTTGCGCGCGAAATTTCATACGCTCATAGGCCAATCCTTTCTTTGTCTGATCCTCCAGTAGCTCGGTCCACAGCCCGTTGCTTTGATTGGCATAGCTGAGGGCCTGTTCAAGCTTACCTTCTGCGCGCAATATCCTTGCCATCGTTTCGCAAACCTGTTGGCGCAACTGGAGTGCTCCAGCCGGGTTTGCCAGTCGAACGGCACGTTCGCCGTATTGCGCAGCCAGCGTAAGCTGCCCTAATGCAAGATAGCGATTCGCGACGGCATTCGCTATCCGAACGCTATATTCTGATCGATCATTTGCCTTGGAAAACTCCCCTAAAATGTCCAAGGCCTTGCGCAATGCATCGGGATCATTTGAACGGTTCAAGCTATCAATGGCATCCAATGCCCTTACGTTCAAGCTGATAACCTTATAGCCTCCAACATCGCAAAAATGTATGGCCTTTGGCACTTGGAGCTTCAGATTTGCATCGTCATGCGTTGCAAAAGCAATCTCGACCTTATCAGCAGCACTAAGGCAAAGTTGTATGCCGGTCCCGTCGTCAGGAAGCGAGGCAAGGCGTTCCGAATAATCCAACGCCTCATCATAAGCGCCCATTAGCTCCAGCAACGAAACTGCAGACTGCAACACGTCAACTTTAGAAACCAAATGACTTAATTTCGGCAAAAGCTGAATGCTTTCGTTCATCGAGCCAAGGGCATTATCATACCGTCCGAGATTCGCGTAACCGTCTGCAAGTAAGTAAAGCAGGCTGGCCCTTTCCTCCGGATCAATTATTCCTTTTAAGGCTTGCTCGCTAGCCTCGATCTGTTTGCTACGCATCCCTTGAAATCCATAGAATGCGGAGAGTAGTTTTAGATAGCGGACTTTTTGTGACTCAGTGAAGCTTGCTTCCAACCCTTGAAGGCTGGCAATCGTTGACTTAGCGGCTTCTGGCTCATTCTTAAGCTCCGACGCCACCTGATTGAGCAATCGCTCGACATTCTGCGCGGCCTCCGCACTCTGTGCCATCGAAGGAACAACGATAGCGGCAAAAACCGCCGCTATTGAACATTGCCTTTGCCACCAGCGCATTCGCCTGCCGCCCGCGAGTCAATTAAATGGCGTCTGCGGAACCAACATCGTCCCCACATTCTCAACCGGTATCCCACAAGCGTCCGCTACACGCTGCCTATCCCCCGACATCAACGCGTCCTGCTCATCCTGCGAAAGTCCAAAATTCGTCATGCTTCCAGCCGGGTCCGCAGCATGCGCATCACGCGCATCCGCATTCTTATCAAGGTGATTCAGGTAATCAAAGAGTTTTGACATGGCAGTAGTCTTTATAGTTTGAAGGGTTGAAGAACTGGGCAATTCACTCCACAATGCGAGGAATACTTGCAAATGAGCAAGCTTTCCTACTCGAAGTATTACCGACGACCACTTACCTGTCAAACGCTCAATTGTGTCATAAAGCACACGATTTCAGCCACAATTTTGCCAACCTGTGAATCATCTTGCACTTCGAGTGGTTCCGTACCACAACGTTGCCATAAATCACCTTCCTTGGGAGCCAGACCGCCCGCCGCTGGTATCGCGCCACGCGGCAAGGCTTGTCATCCGGCACGCAAGCATGCAAAATCCATGCACACAACACCACTAGAGGATGGAGAGAGACCATGGAGCAGGCGGCAGCAGCGAGGAGCATACCCGTCAACGACGATTGGCGCCGTTGGATTGCGGAAAACCTCATGCTCGACAACGACCCGAACGGCATGTTCCAGGTCATGGTGAAAAACGGCGTGTCGCCCGACGACGCGGGACGAGAATTGCAGGCTGCCATGTCCAGCCCCTATATGAACGGCGCCCGCCAGGCCAGCCAACGCCTGAAGAACCGGCTGAAGAAGCACGACTGGATATTGGAGATACACCGCAAGCTGGCGCGCCAATCGCCCAACTGCATGGAGATCGAGCGGCGCGAACGTCTGACGCGCGCCGAGTTCTACGTGCGTTATTACCTGAACAACAAGCCCGTCATCATTACCGGCATGCTGGAAGACTGGCCCGCGCGGAAGAAGTGGAACTTCCAAT
>DASVLM010000173.1:0-3692 GCA_036384875.1 Noviherbaspirillum sp. | reverse complement strand
GGACGTGAAGTACCACTACCAGAATGCCGCGGTGGCCGCACACGGTACCTGTGTCGCGCACCAGTTCGCGCTGACGCCGGAGACGCTGCAGGAAGAGGGCATCCTGAATGCGCGCGTCTGGTTCTCGTCGATCTTCCCTGGTGAAGGCAGCGAAGGCGCGCTGGCGCTGTTCCGCTGCAAGCAGGCGCTGCTGAAGAAGGAGCAGGCCGACTGGAGCCTCACGCGCGACATGCTGACGATGATGGCGCACCCGATCGACACCATCGGTTACGGCTATACACGCCTGTTCCAGCCGCGCTGGATGATCCAGGGCGTGAAGTTCCAGCTGATCGTGGAACCGGAACCGGATCCGAACAGCCGCGTGATGCTGTCGCCGACGCAGAAGGACCAGCTCGGCATGAATCGCGTGCGCGTCGACTGGCGCCTCACCTCGCGCGTGCAGCGCACCTTCGATCGCACGCTGGCGATCCTGGCGGAAGACATGCGCAAGAGCGGCGTCGCGCAAGTCGAACTCGACCCGCCGGTCGAGGGACGCAAATGGCCTTCCGACCTCGAAGGCACCTGGCACCACATGGGAACGACGCGCATGCACGACTCGCCCAAGGAAGGCGTCGTGGACCGCAATTGCCTGGTGCATGACATGACCAACCTGTTTGTTGCCGGCAGTTCGCTGTTCCCGACTGCGGGCGCCAATTTTCCCACCATCACGCTGGCCGCACTCGCGTTCCGCCTTGCCGAACACCTGGCGAAGGAGGTGCGCAACACCACCGCGACCTTTTCGATGGAAGCGGCATAGGCGCTGAAAAAGGGAAATCGCTGGAAACCACATGAGCAACCACAAAACCATACTCGTCACCGGCGCTGCCGGCTATATCGGCTCGCATACCTGCGTGGAGTTGCTGTCCGCGGGCTATTCCGTGGTCGCGATGGACAACCTCTCCAACAGCTCCGCCGAGTCCATCCGGCGCGTGGAGCGCATCACCGGCCGCGTCGTGCCGTTTTACGAAGCGGATGTGCGCGACCGTCTTGCACTCAACGCGATGCTGCGCACACACAACATTGATGCGGCGATTCACTTTGCCGGCCTGAAGGCGGTGGGCGAATCGGTGCGTGAACCGCTGGCCTATTTCGAAAACAATGTCGGCGGCACCGTCACGCTGCTGCAGGCATTGGGCGAGGCCGGCGTGAAGCGCTTCCTGTTCAGTTCGTCGGCCACCGTTTATGGCGATCCGGAAGAAGTGCCGATCAAGGAATCGGCGCGGCTCTCCGTCACCAATCCCTACGGCCGTTCGAAGCTGATGGTGGAACAGGTGCTGGAAGACCTCGGCAAGTCCGATGCATCATGGTCCATCGGCGCGCTGCGTTACTTCAATCCGGTGGGCGCGCATTCCAGCGGCTTGATCGGCGAAGATCCGCGCGGCGTGCCGAACAATCTGATGCCCTACATCAGCCAGGTTGCAGTAGGGCGGCGGGAATATCTGTCGGTATTCGGCAACGACTATCCCACGCCCGACGGCACTGGCATCCGTGACTACATCCATGTGGTGGATCTTGCACATGGGCACCTCGCGGCATTGGGCGAGTTGTTCCGCTCGGGCCGCAGCTTCACCATCAATCTCGGTACCGGACGCGGCTACAGCGTGCTGCAGATGGTGCAGGCGTTCGAGGCCGCCAGCGGCCGCAAGGTGCCGTACGAGATCGCCAGTCGCCGGCCGGGCGACATCGCGGTCTGCTATGCGGACCCGAAGCAGGCGTGGGATGTGCTCGACTGGCGAGCCAGGAAAGGACTCGATGAAATGTGCGCCGACCACTGGCGCTGGCAGAGCATGAACCCGCGCGGTTACGAGGCCACGGCCGCATGAGCAGTGCACCGCTTCCCATCCTGCTCTACCACCGCATCGACCATGAGGGGCTGAGCACGTCGACGCCGCCGGAAGATTTTCGCCGGCACCTGGAGACGATGAAGGAACGCGGCTGGCGCGCGCTGGCAGCAGATGAATTTGCGCGCGTGCTGGAAGGCAAGGGCAGCGCCCCGCCGCGCTCCTTCCTCATCACCTTCGACGATGGTTATGAAACGGTTGCCAGCGTCGCGCTCGACGTGCTGCGCGACCTCGGGTTTCCGGCGATCTGCTTCATTGCTACGCAATTCATGCGCGGTGCGATGTCGGGTGAGGAGCCGCCCGCAGCGGCGGAGCCGGAAAAATTCATGACATGGCAACAGGTGAGGACACTGCAGGACAGCGGCCTCGTCAGTTGCCAGTCGCACAGTCATACCCATCGCAACTTCACAGGCGAACCTCTCGCCACGCTTTGTGAAGACCTGGCGCAGTCGCTCGCATTGCTGTCGCAGGAGTTGCGCTTGCCGGCGCATCATTTCACTCATCTCGCTTGGCCTTGGGGATTGTCCACACCGGAATGGCGGGACACGGCGCGCAGCCTCGGCTTCCGTTATCAATATGGCGTGTCGCGCCAGTCGTTCCGCATCGGCATGCGTGCAGACGACATTCCTCGCACCTGTTTCGATGCAGTGGGCATGTCTGCATTCCAGCGCCAGCTGTGGCTCCAGGCCGGCGCCGCCGCTCCCCTCTGGGATATTGCTTATCCTTTCGGCAAACGCTTGCGCGGAATGTCGCGCGTGCTCAAGCGTGCCGCCTGAGTTTTTTCCTCACATACCTCCGCATCGTTTTCTCTTTTTCATCGCTTCAGCGCGAACGCCTTGAAGCGATGAAATATTTCCTCTGAGAAGGAACAATTTCCGAGCGGCAAGCTCTTACGATTTCCAGTGGCCTTGACATTTCTCAAGACTTTTATCGAAAAGGGGAATCGTAGTGAAGAAGTTGATTTTCAATCGTCAGTCGATTGCAGTACTGGCATCGGCTTGTGCAGCGGTATTGCTTGCCGCATGCGGCGGCGGTAGCGGAGATGGAACGGTAGCGAGTGCGGACGGCACACAAGCCGCAGCAACGGCCCCTGGCGCAACGGATGTGACTCTGGCAAGCCCGTCTATAAAAGCGTCCACCGCTGGCTGGACGTATTGCGCGGATGAGTGGGGCACCTGCTCGTTCACCGGCACGCGCCAGGTACGTTACGGCACCAGCGGCAGCTATACCTATAAAACGTTGACCGGCTCCACGCCTTGCACCAACGATGTGTTCGGCGACCCGGCAGTCGGTTCGGCAAAGACCTGCGCCTATTCGAATTCCACGACGACGTCCGGCACCACGACGACGTCCACCAGTACGAGCACCAGCACAAGCACAACGTCGACTACACCGACCAGCACGACCAGCACCACCAAAACTACCTGGACCTATTGCGCGGACGAGTGGGGCACCTGCTCATTCAGCGGCACGCACAAGGTACGCTATGGCACCACCGGCAGCTACGCCTACAAGACCGCGACCGGTTCGATCAGCTGCACCAACAATGTATTCGGCGACCCGGCTGTCGGTGCGGCAAAAAAGTGTTCTTATGCGACCACGACGACTACAACCTCACCGGCTCCAGCTCCAGCTCCAGCACCGGCACCGGCACCGGCACCGGCACCGGCTCCGGCTCCGGCTCCGGCTCCTGCGCCCGCACCCGCACCCGCACCCGCACACGCACCCGCACCCGCACCCGCACCCGCACCCGCACCCGCACCCGCCCCCGCACCCGCACCCGCACCCGTAGCACCTTACGGCCAGGATGCC
>DASVLM010000172.1:0-5427 GCA_036384875.1 Noviherbaspirillum sp. | reverse complement strand
TCGCCTATTTCGATCGACGGCTCGGACGCTATCCCTACACCGGCTTCGTGGCGGGCGGAAGGAAACCGATTGGCGCCGATGAGGTGATGAAAGGGCGATTCAGCGTCACGGTTGGCGGAAAGCGATATGGCAAAGGCTCGTCAAGGGAACACAGCCCGCTCGCCGAAAAAATCGCCGGCGTCCGGCTGGTGATCGCGGAGAGCTTCGAGCGGATCTACCGGCAGAATGCAGACAATATCGGCCTGTTCACATCGACGGACTTCGGGCTGATAGAACGCATACGCCGTGGCGAGCCGATCGAAATCGCGGAACTCGTTGCATCGCGCGACAAGCATACCGCCGCCATATTGATAGGCGGCGGGTTGTTGCCGTATGTGCGCGACCGAAATCCTGTATCTGCGGTGCAGGAGGCGCACGAGACGCACGAGACGCACGAGGCCGAATGCAATGCCAGGCCGAGGACACTCTTCGAGAAAATCGTCGAGCGTCACGCATTGATGACAGGTGAGCAGGCGGTCGATTTGAACACGGGCAGCGGTCTTTTTGTCCGGTCGGACTGGCGATTCATTCACGAGTACTACACCGGAATGTGCCGGCATCTGCTCGACGAAGCGTTCGGCGTATCGGCAGCCTTGCATAAGCCGCACCAGATCATCGCCTTCGAAGATCATTTGTCCTACATGCATAGAAGCGAGGTTCATCTTCGCAAGGGGCTCATCCCCGACTTGCTCAGCCTCTCGAAGGCGCATCGCGAATTCGTCGCGCGCTTCGGCGTGCGGTCGCACGGCAGTCTCGCGTCCGGCGAAGGCTCCGAAGGCATCTCCCACGCCATCGTTGCCGAACAGTACGCATTGCCGGGCCAGGTGGTGACGGGAACGGATTCGCACACCTCGCACAGTGGCGCGCTCGGCTGTGTGGCATTCGGCGTGGGCACGACTGACATGGCAGCCGCCATGGTCGCCGGCGCGGCGCGTGTCACGATGCCGGAATCCTTGCTGATCGAGCTGACCGGCACCATTCCGCCTGGTGTGACGGCGAAGGATATTGCGCTGCATTTGCTTGCCGACCCAGATATCAAGTCGGGGGCCGGCATCGGAAAGGTATTTGAATTTGCCGGCGAAGCGGTCAGCCGGCTTTCCATCGACGAGCGCGCGACGCTGACGAACATGACTGCCGAACTCGGCGGCTTTACGGGCATCGTTGCGCCGGATGCCGAGACCGTGCGCTTTTTGCGCGAAAGAAGAGGCGTTGAATTCCATATCGAACCCTGGATGAAGAGCGACAAGGGCGCCAGCTATGCAGGCGTGATCCGGTTCGATTGTTCAACGCTGTCGCCCATGGTGGCTGCGCCTGGCGATCCGGGCAACGGCATTCCCCTGCAGCGTGTCGCCGGCCCGGTGCCGATCGACATTGCGTATGGCGGTTCCTGCACGGCAGGAAAGCGCGAGGACTTCGACTGGTATCACGAGGTGCTGCGCTGGGCCGTGGAGCGCGGCATGAAGGTGGCGCCCGGCGTGAAGCTGTATCTTCAATTCGGCACTGTCGGCGTGCGTGATTACTGCGCGGAGCGCGGTTACCTGCACGTGTTCGAGGCTGTCGGGGCGGAAATGCTGCAGCCCGCATGCGGCGCGTGCGCGAATTGCGGGCCAGGGTCGTCGACGGATGTGCAGCAGGTCACTGTAAGTGCGATCAATCGCAATTTTCCGGGACGCTCCGGTCCCGGCCAGGTATGGCTGGCGAGTCCGCCGACGGTTGCAGCAAGTGCCATCGCGGGAAGGCTCATGTCCTTTGACTTGCTGAAATCCTCCCATCAGGTCGCAGTGTGAGCGGTGGTGCAGTGCCATCGTGCATTGCAGGAAGAGTTTTCAAGTCTTCCTGCGATGCATCCGGCTTCAGACGCCGTCGATGAATCCCCTGTAAGCAGGTGTGCAGAATTGTCCGCTCGATGCGGTGTCGTCAGTACATGCACCTTGCGATGCATCCTGCACGGCAGGTGTCGCGCCGGCGCAAGCGACGTTATCGTCGGCAAGAGGCATAGGCGCAGGCGACACGCCGGACAGCTCGCTCACCACATTCACGAATGTTTCCGGGAGCAGGCGAACGGCGGCATGATCCAGCGCGTCCTCCGCGCATTCCGCGCCAACGTTCCGCACGGCTGAACACAATTCAAGCAGGTAATCCGGAATGGCGCCCTTGCGCGCCGCTTCAACAATCGCGTCGGTGTAATCACGGCGACTTCGGTACGGCGTCGTGCCGATCGAGGCGAGGCAATCGATAAACGCGTTCAGCTCGCCTTCCCGAGGAGAGACAGAGTATTGCTGCATGGTCTTTCACCTTCATCAGTGCATGGAATAACCCGCATCATGGAGCGAGGCGGCTCGCACCGGAAGATGAAAAAAGCTACCTTGACCATATGCCCTGCGCAGGGGCCATGCATGGGGACGACGACCGTATCAACCGCCGCATCATTGCACAGCGGCTTTCTCGCGGAAGCGGTCGACCCTTGCCTGGTTACCGCACGTCTTGCTGGAGCACCATTGCCGCCGGAAGCCGCGAGACCGGTCGACGTAAATGCCGTCGCATGCATGTCCGGCGCATTCCCGCATCAGCGTCCTGTCGTCGCCGGCGAGAAGATCGATCGTGTCGCGTGCAATGAGCGCCAGCAGTTGCGATATCGTGACCGGCGCCAACAGCTTGCTTTCCCAGCTATTCTTTTTTTTCCCGCGCTGCAGTTGCGGAACCGGCGGGTGCGCGCGCTGCGCCGCCTTGTTGAGGAATTCGATGTCTGCCGGATCCGGTTCCCGCGCGTGATGGATATCGTGAATGAGGCGATACAGGACCTCGCGCAGCGCAATCGCCGCGTCGAGGTCCTTTTGGCCGATGGCAGGCAGGGGTTCCTTCGACGGCATCACTCCGCTTTCGCGCAACCACTCCGCCAGCAGCGCCGGACTGGCGAGCCGCTCGACCGGATGCGGTGTGCATCGCGAACCTACCGTGGCGACGAAGTTCAGGCTGAGCCTGCCCAAGTCGAATCGGAACTCCATACCTGACATGACAAACCTCTCGAAGATGACTATCCCGCTCGCGCTTCCACGATCATGCGTACCGGCGCGGGGCGCGGGAACAGCGGCAGGGCGACCAGTGCGCTGACGGCGCATGCCAGCCACACCGCGGGCCATGACCACAACGACAGTATCGCGGGAATGCTGACCGGCGTGAGGAACAGGACGACGAATACGCAAGTGTTACCCATTCCCAGCGCAGTGCCGGCCCGCGCCGCGCCCGCCAATGTGGCCAGTTCGGCATAAGCGACGCCATGCCATGCAGACACGCAAATCCCCGCCAGGACCAGCAACACGATCACACCCATTGTAGCAATGCCGGTATTCTCCGGATGGGTGCCGAGCATCGCCACACCTCCCGCAAGCAGCGCAAACGCCAGGACGCTGAGCAAGGTGCAGGCGCGCAGATATTCCCTGCGGTTGCCGCGCCGATCGGTCCAGCGGCCGCTCCATACCCGCATTGCCATCGCGCCGATCTGCACGCTCAGCATCACCGTCGTGATCGTTGCCAATGCCGAATGCGTGAAGTCATGCAGGAAGACGGTGGCAAAGGTCAGTACCGCGAATTGCGGTGCGCACAAAATGCCGATGCCGAGAACGATGCGCCAGATCTGTGTATCCCGCAGCGGACTTGCGCCTTGCATCTGGGCGGGAGATGCGGTTGCGCGCTTGGTACCCGCTTGCGGCGTTGCGCCGGACTCCACAGGTTCGTGCACCCACAACCAGGTGAGATAGGCCGTGATGGCGCAGAGCGCACCCAGCAAGCCGTAGACCGCGACGAATCCATATCGCGAGGCAAGCATCGGCAGCACGAGCGCACCGAAGCCTCCGCCGAGCGGCACGGCGGTTTGGCGAATGCTCATGGCGAGGCCGCGTTCTCCCTCGCGGAACCACATCATGATCGCGCGGCCGCTGGCGCCATTGACGCTGCCGCCCAGGACGCCGACGCACGCCATGCCGAATGCAAGCTGATGCCAGGTTGGAATGTGGTCCATGGTCGGCGTGGCGAACAGCGTCATCAATCCCAGCGCAATCGCTGTGGTCAGCAATCCGGACAGCAGCACCTTGCGATCGCCCCACCGGTCGGTGAGCAGCCCCCACGGCAATTCGCTCAACGCGATGCCGAGGCCGAGCAGCCCCATCACAAGGCCGAGTTCGGTATTCGCCAGTTTGTAATCCGCCCGCATGAAGACGGCAGTCGTCGGAATTCCCTGGAATACAGCGGAGAAGCTGGCATTGGCAGCGACGCCGATACCGAGCACCTTCCAACGATGGTTTGGGTTGGCATGCAAGGATGTGTGCTGTGACATGTTCGACCGTCCGATTGGTTGATGGTGTAATGAGTCTAAACCATTACAAAGACGATGTCACTTCTTGAGATTGCTGTTTATTCAATGCAAGTAAAAAGCGGCAAGCAAAAGCAGCAATCGCGTACCTGTTGCAATGCGTTCGGCACGGCGATGGCGGATGGCGGGAATGTTAGGATGCGACGCAGCACAGGCTGCCGCCGCATTGATCCGCCGACCGGCGGCGGCAGTATTGATTGCGAGGAGAAGCCATGCAAAACGATGAACAGCAGATCCGCCAACTGGTTGCCGACTGGATGGCTGCTTCCAGGGATGGCAACAATGACGCCGTCCTCGACATGATGTCGGACGACGTCGTTTTCCTCATGGCGGGCCGGCCGCCGATGGGAAAGCAGGAGTTCGTGGCGGCATCGCAAGTGCCGCCCGGCCAAGAGCGCCCCCGCTTTGAAGGGACGAGCGATATCCAGGAAATCCGGGTGTGCGGGGATTGGGCTTACATGTGGACGAGGCTGACAGTGGTCGTTACGCCGCCGGGCGGCGCTGCACCGATGAAGCGGTCAGGCCATACGCTCTCGATCTTGCACAAACAGGAAGGGAAATGGGTGATGGCGCGCGACGCAAACATGCTGGCGCCGGCAAGCTGACTCCTTGCCGGACGCAGAACACTGGCAGTTTATTTATTGAGCGGCACTTCGTGGAACACAACGTCTTCCACATCGGGGAGGCGATGCAACTGTGCCGCCGCGGCGCTGTGGGCGCTTTCCTGTGTCCGCATGCGTTCCATAGTGGCGAGCCAGTCAAGATGACGTCGAACGAACATGACAACGACGGCAACCGCACCCAACAGTGCAAGCAGCAGGACAGGATTGCCTTGCAATAAAAGCACGGCGACGGCAAACAACAGGCAAATCAGGATGCCCAGCGCACCGGCACGTGCTGCCATGTAAATGATCGCGTCTTGATGGATGCGGCGGTTCGATTTCTGCATTCGAGGAAATGAAGCATGGAAAGTTTCCGTAGGTTGATTATGACAGTTTCGGACGGAAATGTTTCCGCAG
>DASVLM010000171.1:0-1921 GCA_036384875.1 Noviherbaspirillum sp. | reverse complement strand
ACCGCCGCCTGCCGTCGCGCGCATCGTGCATGACGAAATGGTGCCGGCGCGGCAGATCGGCAAAGGCCGCTACAGCGATTCATTCCTCGCCGTGATCGACAAGGCGCTCGCTGTAAAGCCGGAGCATCGCTACCAGTCGATTGCCGATTTGCGGCATGCGCTCGATCTCGTGCACACGGCACCGCGCGTGACGCCGCATGGCATGTCGACAGCGACCACGCCGCGTCCCCACGACGAACGGACGGTGCGCCTTGGCGACGCGGGCATGCACGCAGCAGGCGACATCAGGCCCAGCATGCGTCCCGGACACGGCACCAGAAAGCCGCCGCCTCCGCCACCGCCGCCAAACGAAGCGACCGGCTTCCACGCCACCAGCAGGCCCGCTTACGCCTACCCGCCGCGCCGTCAAGGCAAACCGGCGTGGCTGATAGGCACAGTCGTACTGGCGGCTGGCGTCGCTTCCGGCGTTGCGTACTGGAAAATGCATTCCCCTGCGTCCGACACTGCTGTCGCTTCCTATGGCAGCAGCCCGGGTGAGATCGCGCCGCAATCGTCCGGCTCCAGCGATGTGTCCGAACGCGAGTCGTCGGAGCGCGGCGCCGGGCAAACTGCACCATCTGCACCATCTGCACCATCGACGCCGCCTGCCGCGCCCGCGCCAACGTCCCCTGCAACGACGCAAAACAAGCCGGCATTGCCGCCTGTCGCTTCATCGGCACATGCGCGCTCGAGCGAAATGCCGGCCTTGTCACCGGAACAATCGGATCGCAAGCAGACCGCGCCTGCGATGCCGCAAATGTCGGCGGAGGATGAGCTTTGGCACAAGGCCAGCACGGCCGACAAGCCACGTGCCTACCAGAACTATCTCCAGCAATTCCCGCGCGGCCGTTATGCGGCAATCGCGAAGCTGCGGCTCGACAGCCTGCAGCCGAAACAGGCGGTGGCAACGCCGAACGCGAATACATCCGCGTCGCAGCAGGAAGCCGCATCAAAGACATCCCGTGATGCCGCAAACGCGTCCGCCAAGCCGAAAGCGGTGCGGCCAACCTCGCCGGACGAAGAGACATGGGACACCGCAGTGGCGATCAACGAAGTACCCGCCTACGAGGCCTATCTCAGCAAATACCCGAAAGGACAGTTCGCTGCCTTGGCGAAAGACAGGCTGGCGAGCCTCAGGCCTGCGGAACAGAAGACGGCAGCAGCCGAAGAACCCGCCGCGCCACCGAAGCCCGCCAAGCCTGCGGTGCACGAATCCGCCGCAGCCTCGTCACCAGCGGCAACGCCATCGGTGGCAAACAAGCAGGCCAGCATCAACCCGACGCCGGCGCCCGCAGCCCCTGCGCCGCGCGCCGCGCCGTCCGACGCAGTCTCGGCGCAGCCACCCGCTGCATCGTCATCGCCCGTGCCTCTGAAAAAGACGATCAGAGTCGCCGACCAGACTTTGACCGGCGATTTCACCGCCGACCCGAAGACCGGCGTCATCTCCGGCAGCGGCAAGATCGCGTGGGCCGACGGCAACCAGTTCGAAGGTACGCTGGTGCGCGGCCGCAAGGAAGGCAAAGGCGAATTCATCTGGGCCAACGGCCAGCGCTACACCGGCGACTGGGCGCACGACCAGCCCAACGGCAAGGGCACCATCGTCTTCCCGAATGGCAACCGCTACGTCGGCGAAGTGAAGGACGGCAAACCGGATGGCCGCGGCATCATGCGCTTCAAGGATGGCGACGTGCATGAGGGCACCTGGGTGCATGGCAAGAGTAACGGCATGGGCCGCTACACCTGGGCCAACGGCAGTTACTGGGAAGGCGAGTTCAGGAACGACCAGCGGACGGATAACGGCAAGATCGTGTTCTCGGAGAAAGCGCAGAATGAGGCGAATGCCATGGCCGCCGCTGCCCGCGCCGGGCAGGCCAGCGGGGCT
>DASVLM010000170.1:0-6758 GCA_036384875.1 Noviherbaspirillum sp. | reverse complement strand
CGGCTGCGACTGGATGCTGACGGAGTAGCTCGCGTAGTTGCCGATCTGCTGCGGAAAGGTATAAGAGGTTGCGTTGGCCGGGACCGCTACGGTGTTGCTGCCGTTGGCCAGCACGAGGCCGTCGGTCGTCAGGCCGACTACGGTGCCGCCGATGCTGATGGCGGAATATCCGCCGCAGGCGGCAAGTCCGGCCAGCGCCGCGATGGCGGCAATGGCGGCGAGCAGGCGAGCGACAGGGGAAAATGACTTCATGTGGTTCTCCGGATTGCTGTTTTTAGACGCAGTTGACCTGCACGCTGTTGATATCGGTCGTTCCCATCGTGCCGACGCCGTTGAGCACCGTGCAGGTCTGGTTGGCGGGCTTCGACAGGATCGTCACACCGTAGGCGGCGCCGTCGCCGACGCGCCGCGGGAAGGCGAATGTGGCGTTGCCGCCGGTGGCCGTGACGGTCACGGTATCGCTGCCGTTGACGAGCGTCAGCGAGCCGTTCAGGCCGGCGACAGTGCCGCCGAGGACATTGTTGGGCACGCAAGTGACATTGACGTTCGTGATGTCGGACGTATCGGAAACGCCGGCGGCGTTGGCAACGGAGCAGGTCAGCGTAGCCGGCTGCGTCTGGATGGTCACCGAGTAGGCAGCGCCGAAATTGATGCGGGCAGGGAAGGAGTAATTGAAGGCCGAACCGTCGTTGCTGGCCAGGTTCACCGTGCTGGTGCCGTTGAGCAGAATGAGGTTGCCGGTATTCAGCCCGGTAACGGTGCCGCCGAGGCTCAGGTTGGTGGCGCTGCTGCCGCCGCAGCCGGCAAGCGCAATCGCCAGCGCGGAAGCCGCAAGCAGGCGCAGGGTAGCGAGGGATGTCTTCATCGTGAGAATGTCGAAAGGTGGGGCGTCGGACGCCTGATTTTCTGGCGGAATCGCCGGGTGACCGGAATATTACCCTTTTTCGGCGGCAAACTGGCACCCGCGGCCGACGCGGCCCCCGTGCCGCCGTCGCATTGGACGAGAACAGATGAAAAAAAGCCCGCGGCAAGCGCGGGCAAAGCCATCCCTCAGGAGATAACGGAGATGAGTCGGTTTGAGAACGAGTCCGGGGGTGAAAACTCGCCTCAGCCCATGGTGGGCATCGAGAATTCAGCACCGGCGCTGACAATATTCGGCCAGCGCTGGGTAATCGCCTTCAACCTAGTGTAGAAGCGGACACCTTCCGGGCCGTGGGCGTGATGGTCGCCAAACAGGCTGCGCTTCCAGCCGCCAAAGCTGTGGAAAGCCATCGGCACCGGAATGGGAATGTTGACGCCGACCATGCCCGCCTGGACGCGCTGGCTGAACTCGCGCGCCGCACTGCCGTCGCGCGTGAAAATCGCCGCACCATTGCCAAACTCATGGGCGTTCACCAGCTTCAGCGCGGCGGCCAGGTCCGGCACCCGGACAATCGCCAGCACCGGGCCGAAGATTTCCTCCTTGTAGATCGTCATCTCGGGGGTAACATGATCGAACAGCGTACCGCCGAGGAAGAATCCCTCCTCGCCGCCCGGCACTTTCAAGCCGCGCCCGTCCACCACGGCTTTCGCGCCTTGCGCAATCCCGCTTTCGATATAGCCGACAACCTTGTCCCGATGCGCAGCGGTGACTACCGGACCCATTTCCGCCGACTTGTCCATGCCATGGGAAACCTTCAATGCGCGCACGCGCGGCTCCAGCGCGGCAACCAGCCGATCGCCAGCATTGCCCACCGCCACCGCTACCGAAATCGCCATGCAGCGTTCTCCTGCAGAACCGTAAGCGGCACCCATCAACGCGTCGACAGTCTGCGGCAGATCGGCATCAGGCATCACCACCATGTGGTTCTTGGCACCGCCCAGCGCCTGCACACGCTTGCCTTGCGCGCAGCCTCGCCCATAGATGTACTGGGCGATCGGCGTCGATCCAACGAAGCTGACGGCGCTCACATCCGGATGGTCGAGGAGGCCGTCGACGGCCTGCTTGTCGCCTTGCAGGACGTTGAACACGCCATCTGGCAAACCGGCTTCCTTCAACAGCTCGGCGAGGAACAGGCTGGCCGACGGATCGCGCTCGGAAGGCTTCAGCACGAAGGTATTGCCGCAGGCGATCGCCATCGGAAACATCCACATCGGCACCATGACCGGGAAATTGAAAGGCGTGATGCCGGCGCAAACTCCGATAGGCTGGCGCACCGACCAGGCATCGACGCCAGTGCCAACCTGCTCGGTGTATTCGCCCTTGAGAAGTTGCGGAATGCCGCAAGCATATTCCACGACCTCCATGCCGCGCACGATTTCGCCCTGTGCATCGGAGAAGACCTTGCCATGCTCGGCAGTGATGATTTCGGCGAGACGATCTCGGTTGCGCTCCAGCAGTTCCTTGAAACGGAACATCACGCGGGCGCGACGCAGCGGTGTCGTCCCCGCCCACGCAGGGAATGCCTTCAGCGCCGCCGATACGGCTGCGTTGACTTCCTCCGCGTTCGCCAGCCCGACGGTTGCGGCTGCCTTGCCGGTAGCGGGATTGAATACATCGCTGAAGCGCCCGGACCGGGTTTGAATCTGCTGGCCGCCTATGAAGTGGCCGATGCTGCGAATTGCCATGATATGACCTTTATCGAATGCAATTAAGTTTCAGTCCTTGAGCATCCACTCATGGACAGGATCGTTATGGAAATGCCATTGCCGCTTCGGGCCGGCCATGACGTTGAGGTAGTACGCGTCGTAGCCGTAAGGCACCACGACGGGGTGGTAGCCACGCGGCACCATCACGACATCGTGGTCCTCGACTGCCATCGATTCGTCGAGCGAACGATCGTCGGTATAAACACGCTGGAAGGCAAAGCCCTGCGAAGGGCTGAGCCGGTGATAGTAAGTCTCTTCGAGGAAGCTTTCGGCCGGAATGTTGTCGACGTCATGCTTGTGCGGCGGATAGCTGGACGAATGACCGCCGGGCGTGATTACTTCCACCACCAGCAGGCAGTCTGCCGGTTCCGATTGCGGCAGGATGTCGCACACATGGCGCGTGTTGGCGCCCTTGCCGCGCACCGAGCGCTTCATCGTCGACGGCTCGATCAGGCGAGCCTCGCGTCTGGTAGTCGAGGGCGCCGTGCACAACGCGATCTCCGCATCCTTGCGGCCGACTATGCTCACGTCAGTGCCACCCGAGACATACAACGCATACGGCGACTGCGGCTCGAATACGCTGTCGCGGGCGCCGACGTCGTTCCACTGCGCTTCGCCTGCCTTGGCGCTGACGATGCCGCTCAGTACCACGATGCACAGCTCGCGGTCTCCGGTATGCAGATGCTTTTCCGCTCCGCGCGGCAGGCGGCATGCTTCGAATCCGACATACTTCCATCCGGCGGACGCGGGCGTCACCTCCGCGATCCGTTCGCCTTCGCGCCGCGCCTTCACCAGCAGGCTCATGCTGCGCTCCCGGCTGCGGCATCCTGCTGCAGTTCGCGCACGATGGCCGCCAGATGATCATGTCCCATCGTGGCGTAACGGCGGCTTGGCGCCACTGCCGGATCCTGCTCCGCCTCGACGACGAGCCAGCCTTGATAGCCATGCTGATGCAGTTGCGCGAGCAGCGGCTTGAACTCAACTGCACCGTCGCCCGGCACCGTGAATGCGCCGTTGAGCACCGACTGCAGGAAGCTCCACTGTCCGTTGCGGGCACGTTTCGCCACCTCGGGTCGGACATCCTTGCAATGCACATGGCAGATACGCCGCATGTGCGTACGCACCACTTGCATGGGATCGCCGCCGGCGAAGGTGATATGGCCGGTATCGAACAGCAGACCAACCTCATCGCCGGTACGCGACATGAGCTTGTCGATATCATCGGGCGATTCCACATAGGCACCCATATGATGGTGATAAGCGAGGCGGACGCCATGCTTGAGGGTATGGCGCGCGAATTGCGAGAGCCGCTGCGCATAGGCATCCCACTGTTCGGGCGTGGTAAAACGAGGCCGTTTGTACAGCGGCACCGGCTCGCCCTGTATGGCATCGGCAACTTCGCCGTACACCATGACCTTGCAGCCGCTTTCCGCCAGCAGGCGCAGATGCGGGCCGACTGCCTCGATTTCCTCATCCGCGCTGCGGCGGGCAAGCCGCCCGGAATACCAACCCGAAACGCATTCGAGGCGATACGGCGCCAGGAGTTTGCGCAAGGCCGCCGGCTCCTTCGGAAACCTGTTGCCGAGCTCGAAACCGCGATAGCCGATAGCAGCGCCTTCTGCAAGCGCCGCCTCGACCGGCGTTTCACCGCCAAGCGACGGCAGGTCGTCATTCATCCAGGAGATCGGGTTGATGCCGATCTTGACGTCAAATGGTTTCATCTTCAAATCCTCTGTGCTTCCTTGCTTCGTTCATAGCGCTGGCGGGCTTCGCGCACGTTGGCGCGTTCCGACACTTCCGGCACCGCAACCTCCCACCAGCATCCGCCCTCGCTCGTGGTGCGGGTGGCATCGGTATCGATGCAAATCACATAGGTGCGATCTGCGGACCGCGCGCGTTGCAGCGCCTGTTCGAGTTCGGCGATCGAGCCGACATGCTCGGCGATGGCGCCCATGGCGCGTGCGTGCCCGGCAAAGTCGATGTCGGGTATGCCCAGCGGGCCGTGCAGGCAGTCGTCGAGCATGTTGTTGAAGGGCGCTCCGCCGCAGGACTGCTGCAGGCGGTTGATGCAGCCATAGCCGCGGTTGTCCAGCACGACGACGATCAGCTTCATGCCGAGCATTACCGAGGTGGCGATCTCGGAATTCATCATCATGTAGCTGCCGTCGCCGACCATCACGATCACTTCCGCATCAGGCCTTGCCATCTTCACGCCGAGCCCGCCCGCGATTTCATAGCCCATGCAGGAATAGCCGTACTCGACGTGATAGCCGCCCGGCTTCGCGGTACGCCACAGCTTGTGCAATTCGGCGGGAAGCGTGCCGGCCGCGCACACGACGACGTCATGCCAAACCGACTCCGGGTGGGAGCGCTGCACCGCGCCGATCACTTCGCCGTCGTAAGGGCGCGCGGGTGGAGGAACATCCGTACGGCTGGTGATCGCATTCACCGTTGCGCGCCAGCGCTCGCCGTCAACCCGCGCGCGGTAGTGCCAGTCTGCACCGGCGCGCCACACGCCGAGCGCCTCTGATAACTGCTCCAGGCCAACGCGCGCATCTGCCAGGAGCGGTGTGGCATTCCATTTGGTGGCGTCGAATCCATTGGCATTCAGGCCGATGATCCTTGCCTCCGGAAACAGCGAGTGCGAACCGGTGGTGAAATCCTGCAAGCGCGTGCCGATGGCCAGAATCACATCGGCATCGCGCGCCAGCCCGTTTGCCGCGAGCGAACCCGTTACGCCGATTGCGCCGACCTGCATATGGTCGTCCCACGGCAAGGCTCCCTTGCCGGCCTGGGTTTCCGCAACCGGCACACCGTGCTTGCGTACGAAGCGCTGCAGAGCGGCGCAGGCATTGCCATACAACACCCCGCCGCCCGCGACGATGAGCGGCTTGCGCGCCTGCTTCAATATGTCGGCCGCTTCCGCCAGCTCCGCGGCATCCGGCGTCACGACACGGAAATTCACGATACGTTCGGCAAAGAACTCTTCCGGATAATCGAACGCCATGGTTTGCACGTCTTGCGGCAACGCCAGCGTTACCGGGCCGCATTGCGCCGCATCCGTGAGGATGGCGACGGCGCGCGGCAAAGCGGTCAGCAATTGTTCCGGGCGCACGATGCGGTCGAAATAGCGCGACAAGGGGCGGAACGCATCATTCACCGACAGGCTGCTGTCCTGGAAATCCTCCAATTGCTGCAGCACCGGGTCGGGCGCGCGCGAGACGAAGGTATCGCCAGGCAGCAGCAGCACCGGCAGGCGATTCACATGCGCCAGCGCGGCGGCAGTGAGCAGATTGGAAGCGCCCGGACCGATCGAGGTCGTCACTGCCATCATGCGCCGACGCATATGCGCCTTGGCGTAGGCGATCGCAGTGTGGGCCATCGCCTGTTCGTTGTGTGCACGGAAGGTAGGCAGCTGCTCGCGATATTGGTACAGCGCCTCGCCCACGCCTGCCACGTTGCCGTGGCCGAAGATGGCGAACACCCCGCCGAACAGCGGCACGTCGCCTTCTGCCGTGCGCACCCGCTGTGCCGCGAGATAGCGCACCAGCGCCTGCGCCATGGTCAAGCGTACGGTCTTCATGCTGCCCTCCCGGTGGCGGCATTGCGTGCATGCCGCCACAGCGACACCAGCGATTCGAAATTGGCGCGTGCGGCCGCCACCAGTTCCTGGTCCGAAACCTCTCCTGCCAGCCAGCGCCGGCTCGGTTCCTGGAAGATCGTACGGCCGACCATGAAGCCGCGGCAGGTGGCGCTGGCTGCGGCCTGGCGGAAGCTCGTTGCCAACTCCGCCATCGGCGCATTCAAGCCGAGCAGCACGACGCCGCGGCAATAAGGATCGCGCTCGGCGATCAATGCATCGACAGCGCTCCATTGCGACGGCGCCAGGCTCTCCAGCTTCCACCATTCCGGATAAATGCCGATGTTGTAGAGCCGCTTCATCGCACGCACAATCGTGTTCTCGTCGCCCGGAATGCGCTTGGGCGGAATGACTTCCAGCAGCAGTTCATGGCCGCTATGCTTGACCGCGTCGTACAGCGCGAGCAGTTGCGCTTCCTGGTCGAGCCGGTTCGCGACGGTGTCGTCCGGGTGATACTGCACCAGGCATTTGACAACATGTTCTTTCGGCC
>DASVLM010000169.1:0-2702 GCA_036384875.1 Noviherbaspirillum sp. | reverse complement strand
CGACTGGCGGCGCTGGCGTTTTCCCTGCTGCCGCAACAACGCAGCGCCGTTACCGCGCTGGCATTCGCACGCCTGGCCAATGCACCCAACCAGGCGTCGATTGCACTCGGCGGCATCCTGTCCAGCTTCAGCCTGATGGTGGCGATGGCGATCATGGTCGCGAGCTTCCGCGTCTCGGTCGACGACTGGCTTTCGCAAGTCCTGTTCTCCGACCTGTATGTGCGCTCTGGCAGCAGCGGCAATACGGCGGCATTGTCGCTGCAGGAGCAGCAGGCAATCGCCGCAACACCGGGCGTGGCCAGCGCCGGTTTCCTGCGCGCCACGCAACTCACGCTCGACCTGTCGCGTCCGCCCGTGGTGCTGATTGCCCGCACCATCGATGCCAATGACCCCGGCAAGACGCTTCCCCTGACGGGCGACAGCATCGCGGTACGCGACGGCGTGCCTGTGTGGGTGTCGGAAGCAATGATCGATCTCTACGGCTATCGCGTTGGAAACACGGTCACCTTGCCAATCGGTCCGGCTCCATGCCGCTGCGTCGTCGCCGGCATCTGGCGCGACTATGCACGCCAGTCCGGCGCCATCCAGATGCGCCTCGGAGACTATCGCCGGCTCACCGGTGACGATACGGTCAACGATGCCGCGCTCCGGTTGCAAGCGGGGGTCAGTGCCGAGCAGGTTATGCAGGCAATCCGTCGTCTGCCCTTCGGCAATGCGCTGGAATTCGGCCTGCCCGGAGAAATACGACGTGCCAGCCTCGACATTTTCGATCGCAGCTTCGCCGTCACCTACCTGCTGGAAGCGATCGCGATCGTGATCGGCCTGTTCGGCGTGGCGGCCACGTTCTCCGCGCAGACGCTGTCGCGCGCCAAGGAATTCGGCATGCTGCGCCACGTCGGCGTCTCGCGACGGCAGATCCTGGCGATGCTGGCATTGGAAGGCGGTTTGCTGAGCGTGCTCGGCATCGTGGCCGGCTTTGCGCTCGGCGGCGCCATCAGCCTGATCCTGGTCCACGTGGTGAATCCGCAATCCTTTCATTGGACGATGACGATGCACATGCCATGGAAGCTGCTTTTCTCCGTCGCGACGGTGCTGTTCGCCTCCTCGTCGGCAACCGCGCTGCTGGCCGGCCGCTATGCGGTGTCCGGCGATGCGGTGCGCGCCGTTCGGGAGGATTGGTGATGCGCTTGCAGCGATTGCTTGCCGGATTGCTGTTGTCCGTCGTATGTACGCTCAGTGCATTCGCCGCATCGCCGCAATTCGACGAAGTCGTGCCCGGCCGCGCATTGAGCTTTCCCCGCGACTTCGGCGCGCATCCCGGCTATCGCACGGAATGGTGGTACGTCACCGGCTGGCTGCAGACGCCCGACGGCAAGCCGCTCGGCTTCCAGGTCACGTTCTTCCGCTCGGCGACGGAGCATGATGCAGCCGACCCGAGCCGCTTCGCGCCGAAGCAACTCGTGATCGCCCATGCGGCGCTGTCCGATCCCGCCATCGGCAGGCTGCTGCACGACCAGCGCGGTGCACGCGAAGGCTTCGGCCTCGCTTATGCAAAAGAGGGCAACACCGACGTCAAGCTGGACGACTGGCGTTTCGTGCGCGTGGCGGACGGCACCTACCGCGCGGAGGTCGGCGCGCATGGCTTCACGCTGCAGTTGGCGCTCAAGCCCTCGCAGCCGCGCATGCTGCAGGGCGAGGGCGGCTATTCGCGCAAGGGACCGAAGCCGCAGCAAGCAAGCTACTATTACAGCGAACCGCATCTGGCCGTGACCGGCACGGTGACGCGCGAGGGCAAGCCGGTCGCCGTGCAAGGCAGCGCGTGGCTCGACCATGAATGGTCAACCTCGGTGCTCGATCCCGCCGCTTCCGGCTGGGACTGGGTCGGCGCCAACCTGGACGACGGCGGCGCCCTGATGGCATTCCGCATTCGCGGCAAGGACGGCGCAACTCTGTGGGCACATGCCAGCCTGCGCGACGGCAGCGGCCGCGTCATGCAGTATGCCCCGGACCAGGTCGCCTTCACGCCGCGACGGACCTGGCAGTCGCCGCGCACGCAGGCACGCTATCCTGTCGAGATGTCGCTCAAGACCGGCAACACGAACTGGGTGCTGTCGCCGCTGCAGGACGACCAGGAACTCGATTCACGCCAATCAACCGGCTCCGTCTACTGGGAAGGCGCGGTCAAGGTCATGCGCGACGGCGCAGCCGCAGGACGCGGCTATCTCGAACTCACAGGCTATGTCAAACCACTGAAACTATGAAAACAGGCACAGAACGACAAAAGGGCGGACTTGCAACACTAAAGGGACTCGCGCCCTTCCTCATCCCCTATCGTCGGCAATTCCTGCTGGCCGGCATCGCGCTGGTCGTGGCTGCGTCCGCGACGCTGGCGGTGCCCTACGCCTTCAGGCAAATCATCGATGTCGGCTTCGGCGCATCCGGTGCAAAGAACGCCTCGCATATCGACCTGTACTTCATCGCCCTCTTCGTCATCGCCTGCGTGCTGGCGATCGCCACCGCCGCACGCTTCTACACCGTGTCCTGGCTCGGCGAACGCGTGACGACCGACCTGCGGCGCACGGTATACGCACACGTGGTGACGCAAAGCCCGCAATTCTTCGAAACCACGCAGACCGGCGAAGTGCTCTCGCGCCTGACCACCGACACCACGCTGATCCAGACGCTGGTCGGCACCAGCATCT
>DASVLM010000168.1:0-3445 GCA_036384875.1 Noviherbaspirillum sp. | reverse complement strand
GGTCGTGGGTCACGTACACGGTCGTGACGCCGAGGTTGCGCTGCAGCGACGCGATCTGGGTGCGTGTCTGCACGCGCAGCTTCGCGTCGAGGTTCGACAGGGGCTCGTCCATGAGGAACACCTGGGGCTTGCGCACGATCGCGCGGCCCATCGCGACACGCTGACGCTGACCACCCGAGAGGGCCTTCGGCTTGCGGCCGAGGTACGGCTCCAGGTCGAGCAGCTTGGCGGCCTCGAGCACGCGGGAGGCGCGCTCCTCCTTGCCGACACCCGCGATCTTGAGCGCGAAGCCCATGTTCTCGGCGACCGTCATGTGCGGGTACAGCGCGTAGTTCTGGAACACCATCGCGATGTCGCGGTCCTTCGGTTCCAGCTCGTTGACGACACGCTCACCGATCACGATTTCGCCGCCGGTGATTTCTTCCAGCCCGGCCACCATGCGCAGCAAGGTCGACTTGCCGCAGCCGGAAGGCCCGACCATGACGATGAATTCGCCATCGGCAATGTCGATGGAAATGCCGTGGATGACCTGCACGGCTTTTGCGCCCTTGCCGTAGGCCTTGGTGATGTTCTTGAGATGGACTTGCGCCATGTTTGTTTTCTCGAGTTATTTTTCCGAATCGACGAGTCCCTTGACGAACCATTTCTGCATGATGACCACCACCAACCCCGGCGGCAGCATCGCGAGAATGAGCGTGGCCATCACCATGTTCCATTCGATGGCTGCATCGCCGCCGGTGATCATGGTCTTGATGCCGATGCCGACCGGGTACATGTCCTGGTCGGTGGCCACCAGCAGAGGCCACAGGTACTGGTTCCAGCCGTAGATGAACATGATGACGAACAGCGCGATCACATTGGTGCGCGACAGCGGCCACAGCACATCCTTGAAGAAGCGCAGCGGACCGGCGCCGTCGATGCGCGCGGCTTCGGCGAGTTCTTCCGGCACGGTGAGGAAGAACTGGCGGAACAGGAAGGTGGCGGTGGCCGAGGCGATCAACGGGATGGTAAGTCCGGCATAGGTGTTGAGCATGCCGAGATCCGACACCACCGCGTAGGTCGGCGTGATGCGCACTTCCACCGGCAGCATCAGCGTGACGAAGATCATCCAGAAAAATATCGAGCGGCCCGGGAAGCGGAAGTAGACGATGGCAAACGCCGAGAGCATAGAGATGGCGATCTTGCCGATCGCGATCGCCAGCGCGGAGACGAGGCTGACCCACATCATGCGCGCCACCGGCGGCACCGCCACGTTGCCCGCCGCACCCTGGACGATGACAGCCGAATAGTTCTGCAGGAATTGCGTTCCGGGCACCAGCGACAATGGCGCCGCATTGGCCTGCTCCGCCGTCTGCGTGCTGGCGACGAAGGCGACGTAGATCGGAAAGGCGACGATGGCCACGCCGATGATGAGCACGAGGTGGCTGATGAAATCGAGGATGGGCCGGCGTTCAATCATGATCAGGAATACTGCACCTTGCGTTCGACGTACTTGAATTGCACCACGGTGAGCGCGATGACGATCACCATCAGCACCACCGACTGCGCGGCGGAGCTGCCGATATCGCCGCTCTTGAAGCCGTCGATGAACACCTTGTAAACCAGGATCTCGGTATCCTGGCCGGGGCCGCCGTGCGTGGTCGCTTCAATGATCGCGAAGGTGTCGAAGAACGAGTACACCATGTTGATCACCAGCAGGAAGAAGGTGGTCGGCGACAACAAGGGGAAAACGATGGTGACGAAGCGCTTCACCGGTCCCGCACCATCGATGGCCGCGGCTTCGATCAGCGACTTCGGGATCGCCTGCAGGCCGGCGAGGAAGAACAGGAAGTTGTAGCTGATCTGCTTCCACACCGCCGCCATCACGATGAGGATCATCGCGTGCGTGCCGTTGAGCAGGTTGTTCCATTCGATGCCGACATGGCGCAGCGCATGCGCGATCACGCCCAGTGTCGGATTCATCAGGAACATCCAGAGCACGCCGACTACCACAGGCGACACGGCGTACGGCCAGATGAGAAAGGTTTTGTAGACGGCCGCGCCTTTCACCACACGGTCGGCGAATATGGCGAGGATGAGCGCCAGCGCGAGGCCGAAGAAGGCGACCAGCACGGAGAAGATCGCCGTGGTCTTGAACGACTCGATGTAATTGCTGTCGTTGAACAGGTCGCGGAAATTGTCGAACCAGACGAACTGCGAACTGGTGCCGAAGGCGTCCTGGATCAGCACCGACTGATACAGCGCCTGCACGGCCGGCCAAAAGAAGAACAGCAGCGTGACGGCGATCTGCGGCGCGACCAGTGCGTAGGGCAGCCAGCGGGATTTGAAACGGGCGCGTTTTTCCATGAGGACTCAGGCTGGTGATGCGCGGACCGATTTGTGCCAGGCCCGCGCGCTCACCTTGCTCTCACCTTACTTGTTCGCCTTCTCGAATTTCGCCAGCACCTCGTTGCCGCGTTTGACCGCGGTGTCGAGTGCTTCCTTCGCTGTCTTCTTGCCGTTCCACACGGTTTCGAGTTCCTCGTCGATGATGGTGCGGATCTGCGCAAAATTGCCGAGGCGGATACCGCGCGACTTCGCGGTCGTCTTCACGATCATCTGTTCGACCGCGACCTTCGGCCCCGGCGTGGTGTCATAGAAACCCGACTTCTTGGTCAACTCGTAGGCGGCGTTGGTGATCGGCAGGTAGCCGGTTTCCTGGTGCCACTTCGCCTGCACTTCCGGCTGCGACAGGAACTTGAAGAACTTCGCCACGCCCTTGTATTCGTTCGCCTTCTTGCCCGACATGACCCATAGCGAAGCGCCGCCGATGATGGTGTTCTGCGGCGCGCCCTTGACGTCGTTGTAGTACGGCAGCGGCGACACGGCGAACTTGAACTTGGCGTTCTTGGCGATGTTGCCGTAGGCAGCGCTCGATGAAGTCAGCATCGCGCATTCGCCGGAATAGAATTTCGCCTCCGGCTCGTTCTTGCGGCCGGCATAGATGAAGTAACCCTGCTTCGCCCAGTTGGCCAGGTTCTCGATATGCCGCACATGCAGCGGGCTGTTGAATTTCAACCGCGCATCAAGTCCGTCGAAGCCGTTGTTCTTCGACGCGAACTCGACGTTGTGCCAGGCCGAGAAACTTTCGAGGTGAACCCACGATTGCCAGCCGGTGGTGTACGGGCATTTCTCGCCGCTGGCTTTCAGCTTGGCCGCGGCTGCCACCACTTCCTGCCAGGTCGTCGGCGGTTTCTTCGGATCGAGGCCGGCTTTCTCGAACATGTCCTTGTTGTAGAAGAACACGGTCGTCGAACTGTTGAAGGGCAGGGACAGCATGTCGCCCTTGGGAGAGGTGTAGTAACCGGCGACGGCAGGCACGTACGCCGACGGGTCGAATTTCTCGCCGGCTGTTTTCATCACATCCGTTACCGGAACGATGGCGCCCTTGGCGTGCATCATGGTA
>DASVLM010000167.1:0-3692 GCA_036384875.1 Noviherbaspirillum sp. | reverse complement strand
AGACGCCCTTGGGAAATCTCCGGCTGGTAAGGTGTATACGCCGTGTACCAGGCAGGGTTCTCAAGCAGGTTGCGTAGAATGACATTCGGCGTATGGGTGTTGTAATAGCCCATGCCGATGAAGGATTTGAACACCTGGTTCTTCGCCGCGATCTGGCGCAATTCAGCCAAGGCTTCTGGTTCGTTGCGTGCTTCGCCGAGCGCCAGCGGATCGCTCTTCAGGATCGATGCGGGGATGACTTTCTTGACAAATGCGTCCATCGAGTCAAAACCAACAGCGGCGAGCATCTCCTTCGTCTCGGCCTGTGCCGGTCCGATGTGCCTGCCAATGAAATCCGTATGCGGCTGCAACGCATCGAACGCAGCCAATTTCTGAACCATGGTGTCCTCTTAATCCAGTGTCATCTCTTACCGGCAGCGCCTGTTCGACGCGCCACCGCATGTCGTCAACTTCGAGTGTTCAACCCAGGCTATCGACGTAAGCCTTGTAACCTGCTTCATCGAGCAAGCCGTCAAGATCACTTACGGATTTCGGAGTGAACTTGAAGAACCAGGCAGCCCCCATGGGATCCTCATTCACCTTTGCCGGTTCGTCGGCAAGCATGGCATTCGCTTCGGTCACCACCCCGGCTGCCGGCATCATGATTTCGCCGGCGGCCTTCACCGATTCGATCACCGCAGCCTCGTCCCCCTTGGACAGTTCCTTGCCCGCTTCCGGAACCTGAACATAGACCACGTCACCAAGGTGGTCCTGTGCGTAATCCGTAATGCCGACGGTTACCGAACCGTCGTCCTCGACGCGCAGCCATTCGTGTTCTTTCGTGTATAGGGTCTTGCTCATGTGCCTCTCCTGTGGAAGTGATGGAATCGATGGCGGAACCGGCCTTCAAGGCGGTTTTTCTGTGACAGCGTACGTCGGTCAAAAATTCTTGATGCATGGGCAGAACGTTCCCGCATCAAACAATAAATATGCGAGCCAATCCCTGCCTTTTGACATGGGCGGAATTGTAGAACCTTCTAACTTTTTGATGTATTCAAATGTCTTTTGAAAATTCGCAAATACAAAAATATTTCTTCTGCAATTTGCATTTTTAAAAGATATTCAAATATATTTTTTTATATATGAAAGCATAGGCCAATCGTGCATATAACAGTCAAAAATTGACCTTTGCAAGGCTGCGGATAGGCAAATTATGAATGAGAGAAAAGAGTATGAAATGAGTGATGGTGCCCGAGACCGGAATCGAACCGGTACGCCCCCTCTCGGGTAAGCGGCGGATTTTAAGTCCGCTGTGTCTACCAATTTCACCACTCGGGCATACGCATGCGAGCGCTTGCGCATAGGTAAAAAAAAAGCGCACAGGGCGCTTTTTTGAAATCTGGAGGCGGGGGTCGGAATTGAACCGGCGTAGACGGCTTTGCAGGCCGTTCCCCTCTCTTATAAATCAGTGACTTATAAGGATACCTCTCGAACTACCACATTACACCAGTTTAAAAGCCCATCGAAGTTGCAAACTTGCATGCGCCTTTTCCACTTATGGATTACGACGACTAGCTAAAATTTTATCATAGGCCGAGAGCTGGAGTAATGATGCTTCACAAGTTCATTTTTTCCATCCAAACCTCACCCTTTCCAACGCCGACAGAACTCCAGGAAATACCGCAGCTGCACCGACAATACTTTGTGCTTGTTGTGGACCAAGTAGAAATGCCGGCTTAGCACGGGAAGTGTCGTTCGCATCTCCACTAGTCGGCCGACCGCAAGCAGATCGTCGACTACGCAGCGCGACAGGCAGGCGATACCAAGCCCTTCGGCCGCCGCATGCTTGATCGCTTCCGAATTGCTGAATTCCCCAGCGGCATGCCGGTAATGCAGATGCGGCATCAGCGCATGCTCGACCGCTTCGCGCGTGCCGGAACCTGGCTCTCGCATCAGCCAGCCGGCGTCACGCAAGGCCTTGAGCGACACTTTGGCGCCCGATTTGCCGCCGGCCAGTGGATGGTCGGGCGAACAGACGACGATCAGCTCATCGCACAGCCAAGGCTCCACCTGCAGGCCGGGTTCGTGGCAGGGACCTTCTATCAGCCCCATGTCGACATCGAAATTGGCGACCGCGGCCGCGATGTCCGCGGTGTTGGCAATCATCACGCGGGGCACGGACGCCACCTCGCGCGGCGACGCCGCAGCAGCGAGGATCGCCGGCAGCAAATAAGTGCCGATAGTGGTGCTGGCGCCGATATGCAGGCCGGCGCTCGACACGCCTTCGACGGCGAACTGCTGCTCGATGGTGGCGGCGGCGTCGAGCATCTGCTTGGCCTGCGGCAGCAGCAGACGGCCGTTGTCATTCAAGGCCAGCCGCTTGCCGATGCGGTCAAACAGGCGGGTATCGAGCGCGTTTTCCAACTCGTTCAAGGCAGCGCTCGCCGCCGATTGCGACAGCGCCACCCGGCTGGCCGCCGCCGCCGTACTGCCGGATTCCGCTACCGCGAGAAATATCTGCAACTGCCTGAGCGAAAGACGCATTTTTCGTTACCTGTTTTTTGATTCGATCAAACACAAAAAAATTGCTTTTATTTTAAGGTGCATTGACCGTATACCTGGAATCATGCGAAAGAAAATGCCGTCGCGCATGCCTTCGGCACTGCACCGCCGAATTTTTTTCGCCGCGATGGAATAAATGCATGCCGAAACGGCTCTTGCATAAAAGAACAGGACATCCATTCATGTTGTTGGGAAAAGAACGCGCATTCAACCGATGGGTACAGGAACATTACCGCTTCCTGCTGCGGGCCGGCTGGGCATTGACCGGATCGCGACACGTCGCGGAGGAACTGGTGCAGGATACCTTCGAACTGGCCTGGCGCCATCAGAAACAGTTGCGGCAGGCGGCGTCGGCGAAGGCCTGGCTTTACCAGATATTGCGCCGCGAAGCGCTGCAGCATATTCGCGCGGGGCCGGCACCGGTATCGTGGGAAGACGAGCACGACAATCTACGGCAGACCGATCCCGCAGTGCTGGACCTACGGATCGACATGCTGCGCGCGCTGCAGCAGCTGAGCGCGGCGCACCGGGACATCCTGGTGCTGTTTTACCTGCAGGACATGAGTTATCGGGACATGGCGGACGCGCTTGAAATTCCGCAGGGCACTGTCATGAGCCGGCTGGCGCGCGCCCGTACCGAATTGCAAAAGCTGATGAAAGGGACGATTGAATCATGACGCCGGAAACGCATGACGTGCCGGAGCACGACGACGAATTCGACAGGCGCATGCGCGCCGTGTTCGAGTCCGCCATGCCGGTGGACGGGATTCCTGGGTCGCTGCTGCGGCCGGAACGGCACTCGCTGCTGCGGCCCGCCGCTCTGCTCTGCATCGGCCTGCTGGTCGGCGCGCTGGCCGGGACCGCGATCGTGTTCCGGCCGCCGTCGCTGGTCCAGGCAGCCATTTCACACGAGCGCGCCGAACGCACGCTGCGCGGCAATTTCATGCCGCCGCAGGCCTCGGTTGCCGGCTACTTCGGGCTCGCACCCTCGGCCCGCCCGCCCGGCCTGCTGCAGATGGCAAAGCCCTGCCTGATCGCCGGCCGGATCGCGTACCACATGACAACCTGGCTGGACGGCGTCGATGGCGGCGGCATGGTGACCGCCATCAGTTTCGCGCAGCCGGTCGACCTGCCGGAGCGTTCGGGCTGGT
>DASVLM010000166.1:0-8136 GCA_036384875.1 Noviherbaspirillum sp. | reverse complement strand
CTGCACTTCATCCTGGAAGGCATCGGGCAGCATCGACAGTGCGGCGATCGGCCGCAGGTTCTTCACCTCAATCACATGCAGCACGAATTCGTTGGACCAGCCGAGCAAGCCGCGTTGCACTTCGTTGCCGTCGTTACCTGGAGTGCCGTGCAGCAGCTTGTCGGAGATCGGTAATATCGACAGCGATTCGCGGTCGACTATCATGTACTCCAGTTCGATGCCGTAGCCGCCGAAGGCATGCAGCAACGGAGGTTCGTCGTCTTTCATAGTGAGGAGATCCCCATGCGCTGGTCGATGCGTTTGCGGAATACGCCCATCACTTCGCGATAGAGCGCATCGCCAAGCACGGCGTCTTCGTTGCCCGCATCCACATTCGGGTTGTCGTTGATTTCGATGATGTAGATCTGGCTGCCGACCTGCTTGAGGTCAACGCCGTAGAAGCCGTCGCCCATCAGGTTGGCCGCCTGCACGGCGGTCTTCACCACGTCGTCCGGCGCCTCGCCGATGGAGAGCGCCTCGGTCTTGCCTTCCGACATGCGCTGATGCTCGTGCTTGATGATCTGCCAGTGGCCCGGCGCCATGTAGTACTTGCAGACGAACAGCGGCCGCTGGTCAAGCACGCCGATGCGCCAGTCGAATTCCGTCGGCAGGTATTCCTGCGCGAGGATGAGTTCCGATTCCTTCAGCCATTCGCCGACCTTTTCCTGCAGCTGCTCCTCGGACTCGATCTTCGCCACGCCGAGCGAGAAGGCGCCGTCCGGCTGTTTCAGGATGCAGGGCAGGCCGAGCGTCTTCACAATCTGGTCCGCATTCCCTTTGTGCACCACCATCGTCTTCGGGATAGGAATGTGATGCCGCGCGAGCAGTTCGGCGAGATAGATCTTGTTGGTGCAGCGGAGAATCGAATCCGGGTCGTCGATTACTACCATGCCGGCGTCCGTCGCCTGTCGCGACCATTGATAGGTATGGTGGTTGACGTTGGTAGTGGCGCGGATGAACAGTGCATCGAATTCGGACAAGCGCCTGCGATCCTTCGGTTGCAGGAGCTTCGCCTGCATGCCGACTGCTTCGGCTGCTTCGACGAACTTGCGCAAGGCTTCGCGGTTGGAGGGCGACTCGTACTCTTGCGGGTCGTGCAGCACCGCCAAGGTATGGCGATCGCCGGCGCTGCTGTTGCTGCGTATCTTCTGTTCCTTCAGGTAATCCAGCATCGCCTGTTTCGCCACTTCCTGGTGATGCTGCGGAATGTCGCGCACGTTGCCGGGGTAGACGCTGCACAGGTGCCAGTGCTCGCCGGCGCGCTCGAAGCGGGCGTGCAATACCGGTGTGCGCAGGAACTGGAAGATCTGCTCGGCCAGCGGCTGGTAGCGCTGGCCGGGATCGCTACCGAAGTAGATGTTGAGGTCGGTGAAATCTTCCTCGGTACGGGAGAAGGAACAATCGATGAGGCTGCCGAGCTTGTCCGAGACTTCCTGCACCAGGCTTTGGGAGTGCAGGTCCTTCATTGCTTCGACGTCGGGCATGGGCTGGTGGCCGCGTGCTTCGGCGAGAAGGGAGACGTAATAGCCTTGGCTCTGGTAGCGATAGGTGCGGCAGAAGTTGAAGACCTTGGTGGAATTGCAATCCCCGTAGTCGGGGTCCGTCAGGTAGGTTTGGGCAGGTATGACGGTGATACCTGGTATGTCGCCAGGCCAATCTTCAGGATGACTGACGACGATGAGTATGTTCATGGTACTTCCTGTCGCATATCCAATCGCTGTGTGCGAGGCGGGTGGATGATCAAAAGGTTCGCGTCATGGGTGACGATGCCGAGCAGCACCGCGTTGACGACGCGATCGACGCTCAGCCAGTAGGCGCGCGTACTGGCGTAAGGATTCTGTTGATAGGGGTCGACGATGAGCACGCGGCGGCGCTCCTTGTCATAGCCGGCCATGATGACGAAATGGCCGGACGGACGGCCGCGCACATCGTCGGGTTCGTCGTCCGGGCCGTATTCGCGCGGCACGCGGTACAGGTAGGTGGAACTCAAGCCGGTGAGGATGGGCAGTTTGCGGCGCAGGATGCCGCGGATCAATCCGCGTGACAGATCGAGCAGTCGCAGCTTGCCGCCGAGCTTGAGGAATTCCAGGTAGCCGTTGGTGGCGTGTTGCAGGCGGTAATCCATCTTCACTTCGCGCTGGCGCAGCAGGCGGTCGGCGATGTCGACGTCGCGTGCGAACCAGGTGGGGTCGAAGACGTTGAGGTTGTAGGTGTAGATGGTTGCCTTGTAGCCTTTGCGCAGGGCATCGCAGGCGAGGAAGACGGCGAAGGTGCCACCGTGTTCGAGTTTGCCGGTGCGCGTGATGACCGAGTCGAGTTGTTCGTCGTCGCCCCAGTAGCGGTAAACCGCGTGCAGGCAGGTCGGGCCGCAGGTGGTTTCGTCTGGCTGCGGCAGGATCTTGACGGGCAGTTGCAGTAGCGGCTGGGTCACGGATAAATCGTTTGTCGTATTCGACAGCGTTGTTCACATTGCGCGGGGTAGCATTTTCAGTGCCAGTTGCCGCTGCCTGCGGTGATGTGCTCATTGATGTGTGTATGAGCGGTGTAGTGACTCGCTGGGGATGTAAAAGTTTCCAGTGGCTGTGGTCTTTTCTGGAATTGCTTGCGTGGTGTTTTGTGGGTTGATTGTTGGGGTTCGTTGCGGTTTGCCTTTTTTGGCATGAATGCTGCTGTTCTTTCTCTTGTGCCGGACTTGCGCAGTGCCAGGGAGGCGGCTTGCCCTGTGGGGCGGGGAACAAAGGCAATGCTTAAGTTAACAGCCTCTGACTGACATGCGTCTTCGGTAGATAAATTTTTTTCTTGGGAGCCGGACACATGGAAGTCTTGCAGATGTTCCCCGCCCCACAGGGCAAGCCGCCTCCCTGGCACTGAGCAAGTCCTGCGTTGGGGGATTTTTTTTTGGAGGTGCTTTTATGAAACCCATTCTTTGTTTGTGGTGGGGGGCGCTTGCTCTTGCCTCGCAGTCTGTACTTGCGCAGGTGCATCAGCCTGGACAACCGTTGCCGGATCCGCAGGCGCAATCCGATCTTGCTACGCCGCGCAACGATGCTTCCGGCACTTCTTCGGAGGAAGGCAGCAGTGCCTTGGGAGGGCAATCCGAAGCGGGCATGGAGTACGCGCCTGCGGCTGCTGCGCAGGTGCATCCGAAGCCGCAGGTGCAGGGTGACGTTACGTATCTGTGCGGCGGCGTGGGCGCGGAAGAGGCTACCTACATGAAGAGCCAGGCGAGCGGCTACGACATGATGCTGACTTTTGCGGCGAAGGACGGCTCGTATCTCGCGGATGTGAATGTCGATATCCGCGATGCCAAAGGGCAGCCCATCCTGCAGACGAAATGCGATTCGCCGATCATGCTGATCGATGTGCCCAAGAGCGGTACGTATCGCATTCGTGCCGATGCGGCAGGCTACTCGCTGAACCGTACCGCGAAGGTGACGGCGAAGCAGAAGAAGGGAGCCCGAGTGGCGTCATTGGTCCTGACGTGGCCGCAGCAGGTGGCGGAGGCGCCTGTGGCGCCGGGCGGCACGTCGAGCGGAAGCGGGGCAACGGGCAATGGCGAGAGTGGCGATGCCGGCCCGGGTGGCCAGGCTGGTCGGGAGCGCGGTGGGGCATGGAGAGGAAGCGGATGCTGCCGGCATTGATGCCAGCATTCGCTTGATCTCAAGCTGTCTCGGCGTGCGGGGGATTCGACTCGCAGTTAGCCGCTCGTCGCTCCCAATACGCTCATGATCTCCTCGCCGAACAGCAGGCTCGCAAGTCCGCGACCGTGTTTTTCGCGGCGGACGAGGGAGAGGACGTTCTTGCTGAAGGCACGGTCGCGAATCTGCCGGTAGGTAAGGATCTCCTGTCGATATTCCTCCGCGATGTCGAATTTGCTGAGGAAGGCGATGCTCTCGCTGGCAGCGGCGAGCCGTTTCATGGTCTCGATCGAATTGGTGCGAAAGGCCGGTTCGACATCCAGCCCGGCTTCTGCGAAGGTGTCGGCGATGATGCCGTGGATGAGCATCGAGCGGTCGGCGAAGATGAGCGGGTATGAAGTGCAGTGCGCGAGCGGTATGGACTCCATGCGCGCCAGCGCATGTGTCGGCGAGATCACGGCGCCAAGGCTGGTGTCCATTTCCCAGAGGCTTTCGAGTTGCGGCGACGGCGGCAGGTTGAAGCCCAGGCCCAGATCGGCTTCGCCGCTGGCAACCGCGTCCAGGATGTCGTGCACGGACATGACCCGTATCGAAATCTTGATCTGGGGATAGCGCGTACAAAAATTCACTGTGGCCGTGGATACGATCCCGCTCGCCAGGCCGGTCATCGTTGCGATCAGCACCTCGCCGCTTTGCAGCGTTTTGAGGTCGCGTATCTCGGCTTCGACCTGGCGGTATTCCAGCATGGTCCGGCGCACATGGGCCAGGAGTATCTCCCCTGCAGGCGTAGGCCGCAGCCCGCGCGGCAGGCGCTCGAACAACGGTTCTCCGATCTCCTCTTCAAGCAGAAGCACATGCTTGCTGATGGCGGAAGGGGCGACGTGCAGCCTCTCGCCCGCGGCGCGGATAGAGCCGCAACGAGCAACTTCATCGATGTAGCGCAGCAGGCGTGAATGCAGCATGGTTCTCCTGGTCTCCTCATGGCCGGGCGGGATTCTCTTGCCGGCAAGCCGGACAGCCGTTCGGCCTGAATGTTCTCAACCTGCAATCGTAACCGACCTGCCAGGGCCGGTGCCTGCACGGTTGCGTCCGCGTCAACACAGACGCGAAGCTCCCTCATGGCCGGGCAATGCTCTCGCAATACTCTCGAATCGGTAGCGTACTCAAAAAGCGCACGGTATGTGCAAAAAACGCTTCTTTTCGCCAACGCTGATTTCAGTTTTCATTACGTCAGCCGCGTTCATTGCTGATTGGCCTTCAAAGCCGGTTGCATACGTTCGCAAGCGGCTGCGTTGCAAACACTGATGCAGGCGAGTTCCACCGAATGCATCTGCTGCAATGCAGCGAGAAACAAGCTCAAGCAAATTTGATGAAAGTGAGACAAGCCATGTACAAAGAAGTCAGCGAGAGAAACGTGAGTGCATCCGGGCATACCGACCTGGTTGCCGCCCACTACGACCAGGTGAGGGCGATTTTTGATGTGCTCAACGGAAAACGGGAAGCCGACCTTCTTCTGAAGAACCTGAATATCCTTGATGTCCACAGCGAGACTGTTTATCAGGGATCGATCCTGATCGATAACAAGCGCATCGTCGCATTGAACCCCGACGAAACTGCAATCAAGGTGCGCCAGGTGTTTGATGGCGAAGGCCTGTACGCCATTCCGGGATTGATCGACGCGCACATCCACTTCGACGCACAGCTGGCGCATCCGGCGGCGTTTGGCGAGGCGATCGTGCCGCAAGGGACGACCACCATATTTTCCGAATGCCTCGATTTTGTGAGTGCGGCGGGTGCGGAAGCAGTGCAGGCCACCGAGCAGTTGTTCAAGGATCGCGAACGCCTGCCTTATCGGGTATATGCATTCGCACCCGGGAAAAAGACGTCAGTAGAAGTTACCGATGCCTTGTTGAAGATGGAACCGGTGATCGGCCTGGGCGAACTTGCTCACCTGACCTATAGCGTCGGCAATGACGACGACTTCCGCAAATCGGCGCTGGGACGCGCCAAGGGCGGCTTCATGAACACCCATTGGGGCGTGACCACGCTCTCGGACATGATGTTGAACTACATGCCCGCGATCGGCGCCTTCGCCAACCACGACGTATGGAAGGAAGACGACATCGAGAAGAGCGTGCGCTACGGCCTGCAGACGCAAATCAAGTTCGGCGTCGGCAGCAGCGAGGTGATCAAGATCATGTTGCGCGCTATCGTCAAGCGCAAGTGGCCTGCCGAGAATTTCCAGCTGTGCGCCGACAATATCTCGGTCGACCGCCTGCTGACCAAGGGCCACATGGACTGGGTGGTGTCGCTGTGCGCCGAGATGGGCATCGACCCGATCAAGGCGATCAAGATGGCAACCCTGTACACGGCGCGTGCGTTCAGGATGGACAACAGGATCGGTTCGCTGACCCCGGGTCGTTTCGCCGATATCGTGCTGACCGACAGCCTGTCGAAAATCAACCCGCGCTTTGTGTTCAAGGATGGCGAGCTGGTCGCGAAGGATCGCAAGATGCTGAAGCAGGCCGATATCGATTATTCCGGCATGGTGAAAAAACCGGTGCCCGGACTGGGAGATTTGACGCCGGAGCAGCTGGATATCGTGCCGTTGGAGGTTTCGGCAGACGGCACACAGGCGAAGGTGTATCTGTTCGACGTCTACGGCCGCGGCCATGAGAAGTTTTTCCAGGAAGTGTGGGTGCCGCTGCGGGCCGGGAAGGTTGTTGCCGAAGTGGGCGGCGTCAAGCTCAATCGTATCTCGGTGGTGCAGCGCTATGCCAATGGCAAGCGCCATGTGGTCAACGGTCTGTTCAAGGGCGTCTCCATCGAGCGTGGCGCGGTAGCGACATTCTGGCCGGCACCGAAGGCCTATTTCGTTGCAGTGGGGCAGGACAGCGCGGAAATGTGCGATTGTCTGAAGCAGGTCGATGCCTGCGTGGGCGGCTGCGTCGTCACCGAAAGCAGGGAAGTAAAGGCAGTGCTGCCGCTGGACATCTACGGCGTCATGGCCAACATGAGCCTTGCCGAACTGCTGGAAGCTACCCGTGCCATCGACGCCGCGCTGGAAACGATGGGCAATCGCAATGAGGGCGAGCCGGTGGTGAACAAGTTATTGACCTTGTTCATCTCGCTGGACCGCTTCGGCTTCATGGTCTGAGGCCGGCCAGACTGCAGAACAACACCGGCGGGCGCCTGCGAGCCCCGCCGATCCACCTCCGTCCAATGGCGCGGCGTCTCATTTGAGACAGGAAGACGGACATCGCGCGAGAGAAGGCAGACAACGAAGGGACCATCATGGTGCATCACGCAAGAGAAGCAGAAATCGTCGATACCGGCAGCCTCACACGGCGCTGGATCACGTACATCGTCGGCATTTACATACTGACGCTGGGCGTCAGTTTGGCCATCAGGGCAGGCATCGGCATTTCGCCGCAAAGCAGCCTGACGCGGACAATGACCCTCGTGTACGCGCCTCTGAGCCAGGGAACATACAACTTCATGCTGGAGTTGCTCATGTTGTTCCTGACCTATCTGGTGTTGCCAAAGGATTTCACGCTGAAGAATTTCGCGGCGTTGATTCCGGCATTTGTGCTCGCGGCATGCCTGGACCTGAATCTCATGCTGACCAAGTCGATCGCGTTCCAGGAATACGCGTTGAAATTTTCCTTGCTGGCGTTTGCCGATGCCTTGCTCGCGTTCGGCCTGTTCCTGATGATCCGCGCGAATCTCGTACTCATGCCGATCGACATGTTCGTGAACACGCTCTTCAAGCGAGCGGGCTGGAAGTGGGGCAACATCAAGACCACGTTTGACTGTTCACTGTTGCTCGTCTCCGCACTGATCGGCATCGCCTTCCTCGGCGAACCCAAGTTCATTCGCGAGGGCACCATCCTGAACGCCATCCTGGTGGGCCAGTACATCAGGCTGTATTTCTTCCTGTTCAAGAAGTTCCAGGTTGCGAGGGTGCCGCGTCACCCGGCATCGCTGGAACGCAACTAGCGCCAGTGCCTTGATGCAGCACCTATGCACCGGACCTCGGTCCGGTGTCTCCGTACGCCTGTTGCCCGTGGCGGCAATGGCTTACCTTCAACACATCGAACGAACTCGACACATGAAAAAGAACTTGAACCTCATTATCGCCCTCGTCGCCGGCCTCTTGTCCTGCAGTGTCCCGGCACAAAATGTCACGCTCTCCGGTCTCGTGGACGCTTATGTCGGCTCGGTGCAGCCTTCGGGCAGCAAGCGCAACAGTGTCGTCAATTCCGGCGGCATGAGCACGTCGTGGTGGGGAATCGACGGCAAGGAAGACCTGGGCAACGGACTCAAGGCCGAACTGAAACTTGCCGGCTATTTTCGCAACGACACCGGCGAAGTCGGGCGCTTCAACGGAAACGAAACGTTTTTCAGCCGCAATGCTTTTGTCGGATTGTCGGGGAATTTCGGCAGCGTGCATGTGGGC
>DASVLM010000165.1:0-9632 GCA_036384875.1 Noviherbaspirillum sp. | reverse complement strand
ATGGCAAAGAGCAAGTTTGAGCGGACCAAGCCGCACGTGAATGTCGGCACGATCGGTCACGTTGACCATGGCAAGACCACGCTGACGGCGGCAATCGCCACCGTGCTGTCGAAGAAATTCGGCGGCGAAGCCAAGGCCTACGACCAGATCGACGCAGCGCCCGAAGAAAAGGCCCGCGGCATCACCATCAACACCGCGCACGTCGAATACGAAACCGCCAACCGCCACTACGCCCACGTTGACTGCCCCGGCCACGCCGACTACGTCAAGAACATGATCACCGGCGCAGCCCAGATGGACGGCGCGATCCTGGTTTGCTCGGCCGCTGACGGCCCCATGCCCCAAACCCGCGAACACATCCTCCTGGCCCGCCAAGTTGGTGTTCCCTACATCATCGTCTTCCTCAACAAGTGCGACATGGTGGACGACGCCGAGCTGCTGGAGCTGGTCGAAATGGAAGTGCGTGAACTCCTGACCAAATACGAATTCCCCGGCGACGACCTGCCCATCATCCAAGGCTCCGCCAAGATGGCACTGGAAGGCGACACCGGCAACCTCGGCGAACAAGCCATCATGCGCTTGGCCGAAGCCCTCGACACCTACATCCCGACGCCTGAGCGCGCCGTGGACGGCACCTTCCTGCTGCCGGTCGAAGACGTCTTCTCCATCTCCGGCCGCGGCACCGTCGTGACCGGTCGCGTCGAGCGCGGCATCATCAAGGTCGGCGAAGAAATCGAAATCGTCGGCATCAAGGAAACGCAAAAGACCACCTGCACGGGCGTCGAAATGTTCCGCAAGCTGCTCGACCAGGGTCAGGCAGGCGACAACGTCGGCGTGCTGCTGCGCGGCACCAAGCGTGAAGAAGTTGAGCGTGGCCAAGTCTTGGCCAAGCCGGGCTCGATCAAGCCGCACAAGCACTTCACCGGCGAAATCTACGTCCTGTCGAAGGATGAAGGCGGCCGTCACACTCCGTTCTTCAACAACTATCGTCCCCAGTTCTACTTCCGTACCACGGACGTGACCGGCTCGATCGAACTGCCGAAGGACAAGGAAATGGTCATGCCTGGTGACAACGTTTCGATCACCGTGCAACTGATCAACCCGATCGCGATGGAAGAAGGTCTGCGTTTCGCTATCCGCGAAGGCGGCCGTACTGTCGGCGCCGGCGTTGTCGCTAAGATTTTCGACTAAGATGTAAGAATAGTTCCTCCGGAATTTGGATCCGGAGGGGCTTCAAGTGATGTGTCGGCTCCGGCCGGCATATTGCGTTTGTAGGTTCCAGTTTTACGTGTAGGGGCGTAGCTCAATTGGCAGAGTGACGGTCTCCAAAACCGTAGGTTGGGGGTTCGAGGCCCTCCGCCCCTGCCACCAGTTTCTGGTGGCCTTAAGAGTAGAGTGTATGGCTAATCAACCCGTGCAAACTGTCAGCACGACGAACGACAAGATCAAGGTCGTGACTGCGCTGTGCGCCGTGGTGGCAGGCATCGTCGGCTTCTATTTCCTGGCGGACCAAACCACGTTGACGCGTGCCGGTGTGTTGCTGGCTGGCGTGGTGGTTGCCGTCGGTATGATGTGGACATCCACGCCCGGACGCGATTTTGTCGCTTTTGCACGCGATTCCGTGCGCGAAACCAAGAAAGTCGTCTGGCCCACGCGCAAGGAAGCTACGCAGTTGACGCTCGTCGTGTTCGGTTTCGTGTTGCTGATGGCTGTTTTTCTCTGGGGCACTGACAAGATTCTGGAAGTCCTGTTGTCCTTCATTCTGGGCTGGAAATAATATGAGCGAGAATGTGCAACACGGCGCGGATTCCGCAAACGCCGCCGCAGCGGTAACCCATTCCAGCGGCAACAAGCGTTGGTATGTGGTGCACGCCTATTCCGGCATGGAAAAGAGTGTGCAGCGTGCCTTGGTTGAGCGTGTCGCGCGCGCCGGCATGCAAGATAAGTTCGGCCAGATCCTGGTGCCCACCGAAGAAGTGGTGGAAGTCAAGAATGGTCAAAAATCCGTCACGGAACGCCGATTCTTCCCGGGCTATGTCCTGGTTGAAATGGAAATGACCGATGATACATGGCATTTGGTCAAGAACACCGCCAAGGTGACCGGCTTTATCGGCGGCAAGTCTAACAAGCCGACCCCGATTCCGCCGCATGAGGTCGACAAAATCATGCAGCAGATGCAAGACGGTATCGAGAAGCCCAGGCCCAAGGTCCTGTATGAAGTGGGTGAGCTGGTTCGCATCAAGGACGGCCCCTTCATCGAATTCAACGGCAACGTCGAAGAAGTCAATTACGAGAAGTCGAAGGTGCGCGTCTCTGTTACGATCTTCGGCCGTGCCACTCCGGTCGAACTGGAATTCGGCCAGGTCGAGAAGGTCTGAGCCCGCTACTCAGTAGCGCATTTGCATTCATTTACGCTTGCGTCAATTTTTCTAAGCGTTCGCCAGGTACGCAGTGGTAACAAACCCGGCAAAGAGGAGCCGACACGAATGCCGCAAGGCAGGAGGAAGGCGCTACTACTCAATTAATTAGGAGCCAACAATGGCAAAGAAAATCATCGGCTTTATCAAGCTGCAAGTGCCGGCTGGTAAGGCAAATCCCTCGCCGCCGATCGGTCCCGCTCTCGGTCAGCGTGGTTTGAACATCATGGAATTCTGCAAGGCCTTCAATGCCAAGACGCAAGGCATGGAACCCGGCATGCCGATTCCTGTTGTCATCACCGCTTTCGCCGACAAGTCGTTCACGTTCGAAATGCGCACCCCTCCCGCAACCTATCTGATCAAGAAGGCTGCCGGCATCACCAAGGGTTCATCCAAGCCGCATACCGACAAGGTCGGTAAGCTGACGCGCAAGCAAGCGGAAGAAATCGCAACGACAAAGATGGCCAATTTGACGGCCGCCGATATGGATGCAGCCGTGCGCACGATCGCCGGCTCCGCGCGTTCCATCGGTATCACGGTGGAGGGTGTCTAACATGGCTGGTTTGAGCAAGCGCGCCAAGGCGATCAAGGCCAAAGTTGATCGCACCAAGGCTTATCCCTTCGACAACGCCATCGCGTTGATCAAGGAATGCGCCACCGCCAAGTTCAATGAATCGATCGACGTGTCGGTTCAACTGGGCGTGGATGCCAAGAAGTCGGACCAGGTCGTCCGCGGTTCCGTCGTGCTGCCCGCAGGCACCGGCAAGACTGTGCGCGTCGCTGTGTTCGCCCAGGGCGACAAGGCTGAACAAGCCAAGGCCGCCGGCGCCGACATCGTCGGCATGGAAGACTTGGCCGAACGCATCAAGGGCGGCGACATGCCGTTCGACATCGTGATCGCTTCGCCCGACACCATGCGTATTGTCGGTACTCTCGGTCAAGTGCTCGGCCCGCGTGGCTTGATGCCGAACCCGAAGGTCGGCACCGTGACCCCGGACGTCGCTACCGCTGTCAAGAACGCCAAGGCTGGTCAAGTGCAATACCGTACCGACAAGGCCGGTATCATCCATGCCACGATCGGCCGCAAGTCGTTCTCCGACGCCGACCTTAAGAGCAACCTGGTCGCATTGATCGACGCCCTGAACAAGGCCAAGCCGGCCTCGAGCAAGGGTATCTATCTGCGCAAGGTGTCGATCTCGTCGACCATGGGCGCAGGCGTGCGCGTCGATCAAACGACGTTGACGGCCTAAGCATTGAATCAAGTCCCGCTGCTCCTGTAGCAGCGGGCGCATCTTTGGGCTGGAGCGGTTTCGGCAGGTTTGAAATGGCTTCAGGCAATCAAAGACCGTTGGGCGGATGGCAGCAGGCAGGCCGGAAGTTAAAAACCGATGACAGCGCAAGCTGAAAGAGGAACCCAGCGCAGATGGCGAACCCGAGCAAGTTTTGGTGGTACAACCCGGTATTTTTAGGTTTTGGACTTCCTGACTTCGGACGCCGTGTTCGAACCGGTGCAAGGAAAACAGCCATCCGGCTGCAACCGAACACCATTTTTGGAGGTTGACCGTGAGTCTCAATCTGAATGACAAGAAGGCCGTCGTCGCCGAAGTGTCCGCGCAAGTTGCAGAAGCGCAGACCATCGTCGTGGCCGAATACCGTGGCATCCAGGTTGGTCACTTGACGCAACTGCGCGCTAACGCGCGTGCCCAAGGCGTGTACCTGCGCGTGTTGAAAAACACGCTCGCTCGTCGCGCTGTCGAAGGCACGCCGTTTGCCAGCCTCGCCTCCGACATGACCGGCCCCCTGATCTACTCGATCTCGAAGGACGCCGTTGCCGCTGCGAAGGTCATCAACGACTTCGCCAAGAGCAACGACAAGCTGGTTGTGAAGGCAGGCAATTACGCAGGCAAATCGTTGGACAAGGCTGGCGTTGCCGCCCTGGCCAACATTCCGAGCCGTGAAGTGCTGCTGGCCCAGTTGATGGGCATCATGCAAGCGCCGGTTTCCGGTTTTGCCCGCGCGCTGGCTGCGCTCGCAGAAAAGAATGGCGGATCTGCCGCTCCTGCTGCCGAAGCAGCAGAAGCCCCGGCAGCGTAAGCCGTTTTACTGCGTCAGTAACCAATTGGATGTAATTACCGAATCAAATTAGGAGTATCAAATGGCAATTAGCAAAGAAGACATTCTGGAAGCCGTAGGCGCGCTGTCCGTGATGGAACTGAACGACCTGATCAAGGCGTTCGAAGAAAAGTTTGGCGTGTCGGCTGCTGCAATGGCAGTTGCTGCACCGGCTGGCGGCGCTGCTGCCGGCGGCGCTGCTGCTGAAGAGCAAACCGAATTTACGGTTCACCTGACGGACGTCGGCGCGAACAAGGTCGGCGTCATCAAGGCCGTTCGCGAAATCACCGGTCTGGGCCTGAAGGAAGCCAAGGATCTGGTCGACGGTGCACCGAAGCCTGTCAAGGAAGCCGTGCCGAAGGCCGACGCCGAAGCTGCAAAGAAGAAGCTGGAAGAAGCCGGCGCCAAGGCAGAAATCAAGTAATTTCTGCTTCGGACAAGCCGGGTCAAACCGGCACAGGAGTCAAAGCGCGGAAGCTCTCCGAAACGGGAGCTTCGGCTTTGGCTCCCTTGTCGTTTTTGGATTTTGAAGTTGAAAATCCGCCAGTTGTTTGGCAGTAACGCGGTCTGGGCAGTTTGACTGCGGTGTTTGTGAAGTAGTTCTTATCTGTTGTTTTGTTTGTTGTTGGCTTCAAGGGCGGAGACTTGAGGCTTCCCGGTGGCGCGATCGACTTCCCTGATGGCGTGCCAGGAGTCCTGAACTCTCTATCCTTCCTGTCACTCACGGAGTGTCCATGCACTACTCATTTACTGAGAAGAAGCGTATCCGCAAATCATTCGCGAAGCGCGCCAACGTTCACAACGTTCCCTTTTTGCTGGCAACCCAGCTCGAGTCTTACACGAGTTTCCTGCAAGCCGAAAGAGCGCCGTCCGCGCGCAAGAACGAAGGCCTGCAGTCGGCCTTCACCTCGATCTTCCCGATCGTCTCGCACAACGGCTTCGCGCGCCTCGAATTCCTCTCTTACGTGCTGGGTGACCCTCCGTTCGACGTCAAGGAATGCCAACAGCGCGGCCTGACTTTCGCTTCGCCCCTGCGCGCCAAGGTGCGTCTGGTGATCCTGGACAAGGAATCGCCGACCAAGCCCGTAGTCAAGGAAATGAAGGAACAGGAAGTCTACATGGGCGAATTGCCGCTCATGACCACCAACGGTTCGTTCGTCATCAACGGTACCGAGCGCGTCATCGTGTCGCAGCTGCACCGTTCGCCGGGCGTGTTCTTCGAACACGACCGCGGCAAGACGCATTCGTCGGGCAAGCTGCTGTTCTCGGCCCGTATCATCCCCTACCGCGGCTCCTGGCTCGACTTCGAATTCGACCCGAAGGACATCCTGTTCTTCCGCGTCGACCGCCGCCGCAAGATGCCGGTCACGATCCTGTTGAAGGCCATCGGCATGACGCCGGAACAGATTCTGGCCAACTTCTTCGTGTTCGACAACTTCACGCTGCACGGCGAAGGCGCCGAGCTCGAGTTCGTCTCCGAGCGCCTGCGCGGCGAGGTGGCGCGTTTCGACATCGCCGACAAGTCGGGCAAGGTCATCGTCGCCAAGGACAAGCGCATCAATGCCAAGCACGTGCGTGAAATCGAAGGCGCCGGCATCAAGTACATCTCCGTGCCGGAAGACTACCTGCTGGGCCGCGTGCTGGCGAAGAATATCGTCGACGCCGAAACCGGCGAAGTCGTGGCCAATGCCAACGACGAACTGACCGAAGACCTGCTCGGCCGTCTGCGCGACGCCGGCGTCAAGGATATCCAGACGCTGTTCACCAACGACCTGGACCAGGGCGGCTATATTTCGCAAACCCTGCGCATGGACGACACGGCCGACCAGATGGCCGCTCGCGTCGCGATCTATCGCATGATGCGCCCCGGCGAACCGCCGACCGAAGAATCGGTCGAGGCCCTGTTCAATGGCCTGTTCTACAGCGAAGAGCGTTACGACCTGTCGGCCGTGGGCCGCATGAAGTTCAACCGCCGCATCGGCCGCGACGAACTGACCGGCGCTATGACGCTGTCCAACGAAGACGTGCTGGCTGTGATCAAGATCCTGGTCGAACTGCGCAATGGCCGTGGCGAAGTCGACGACATCGACCACTTGGGCAACCGTCGCGTGCGTTGCGTCGGCGAATTGGCGGAAAACCAGTTCCGCGCCGGCCTAGTGCGCGTCGAGCGCGCCGTCAAGGAACGCTTGGGCCAAGCCGAAGCCGACAACCTCATGCCGCACGACTTGATCAATTCCAAGCCGATCTCGGCTGCGATCCGCGAATTCTTCGGTTCGTCGCAACTGTCGCAGTTCATGGACCAGACCAACCCGCTGTCGGAAATCACCCACAAGCGCCGCGTCTCGGCCCTGGGCCCGGGTGGTCTGACCCGTGAGCGCGCAGGCTTCGAAGTGCGCGACGTGCACCCGACCCACTACGGCCGCGTATGCCCGATCGAAACGCCGGAAGGTCCGAACATCGGCCTGATCAACTCGCTGGCGCTGTACGCCCGCCTGAACGAATATGGCTTCCTCGAAACGCCCTACCGCAAGGTGGAAGACAGCGGCGTGACGAACCAGATCGATTACCTCTCGGCCATCGAAGAAGGCCGGTACGTGATCGCCCAGGCGAATGCCACGATCGATGCCAACGGCAAACTGTCCGACGAATTGGTGTCGGCGCGTCAAGCCGGCGAAACCATTCTGGTCTCGCCCGAGCGCGTGCAATACATGGACGTGGCCCCGGGCCAAGTCGTGTCGGTTGCAGCCTCGCTGATCCCCTTCCTCGAGCACGACGACGCGAACCGTGCCTTGATGGGTGCCAACATGCAACGCCAGGCAGTTCCCTGCCTGCGTCCTGAAAAGGCCTACGTCGGTACCGGTATCGAGCGCACCGTGGCGGTCGACTCGGGCACGACGGTGCAGGCGCTGCGCGGCGGTGTGGTCGATTACGTCGACGCCGGCCGTGTGGTGATCCGTGTCAACGACGATGAAGCCGCCGCCGGCGAAGTCGGTGTGGACATCTACAACCTGATCAAGTACACGCGTTCGAACCAGAACACCAACATCAATCAGCGTCCCATCGTCAAGGTGGGCGACCGCGTCGCCAAGCGCGATGTGATCGCCGACGGCGCCTCGACCGACCTAGGCGAACTGGCTCTGGGCCAGAACATGCTGGTGGCGTTCATGCCCTGGAACGGCTACAACTTCGAAGACTCGATCCTGATTTCGGAAAAGGTTGTCGCTGACGACCGCTACACCTCGATCCACATCGAAGAATTGTCGGTCGTGGCGCGCGACACCAAGCTGGGTGCGGAAGAAATCACGCGCGACATCTCGAACCTGGCGGAAAACCAATTGGCCCGTCTGGACGAATCCGGCATCGTCTACATCGGCGCCGAAGTCGAAGCCGGCGATACGCTGGTCGGCAAGGTGACGCCGAAGGGCGAAACGCAATTGACGCCGGAAGAAAAGCTGCTGCGCGCGATCTTCGGCGAAAAGGCTTCCGACGTGAAGGACACTTCGCTGCGCGTGCCTTCGGGCATGGTCGGTACCGTCATCGACGTGCAAGTGTTCACGCGTGAAGGCATCCCGCGCGACAAGCGCGCGCAACAGATCATCGACGATGAATTGAAGCGCTATCGCCTGGACTTGAACGACCAGTTGCGTATCGTCGAAGGCGACGCCTTCCAGCGTCTGGAAAAGATGTTGATCGGCAAGGTCGCCAATGGCGGCCCGAAGAAGCTGGCCAAGGGCACCAAGCTGTCCAAGGAATATCTGGACGACCTGGACAAGTACCACTGGTTCGACATCCGTCCGGCCGACGAAGACGCCGCCGCCGCCCTCGAAGCGATCAAGGAATCGATCGCCGAGAAGCGCCACCAGTTCGACCTGGCTTTTGAAGAAAAGCGCAAGAAGCTGACGCAGGGCGACGAATTGCCGCCGGGCGTGCAAAAGATGGTCAAGGTCTATCTGGCCGTCAAGCGCCGCCTGCAGCCTGGCGACAAGATGGCGGGCCGCCACGGTAACAAGGGTGTGGTCTCGCGTATCGTGCCGATCGAAGACATGCCTTACATGGCTGACGGTACGCCGGCAGACATCGTGCTGAACCCGCTGGGCGTGCCGTCCCGTATGAACGTCGGCCAGGTTCTGGAAGTGCACTTGGGCTGGGCTTCGAAGGGCCTGGGTCTGCGTCTGGGCGAAATGATCAAGGCGCAAGCCAAGGCCGCCGAACTGCGCAAGTTCCTGAAGACGATCTACAACGAATCGGGCAAGACCGAAGAGCTGGATGCTTTCTCCGACGAGGAGATTCTCGAACTGGCGCAAAACCTCAAGCACGGGGTGCCGTTCGCGACGCCGGTGTTCGACGGCGCGCACGAGAGCGAAATCCATCGCATGCTCGACCTGGCCTATCCGGATGCGATCGCCAAGCAATTGGGCATGACGCCGTCGAAGAACCAGGTCACGATGTATGACGGCCGCACCGGCGAGGCATTCGAACGCACCGTCACCGTCGGCTACATGCACGTGCTCAAGCTGCACCACCTGGTTGACGACAAGATGCACGCCCGCTCCACCGGCCCGTACTCGTTGGTGACGCAGCAGCCGCTGGGCGGCAAGGCCCAGTTCGGCGGCCAGCGCTTCGGTGAGATGGAAGTGTGGGCGCTGGAAGCTTATGGCGCTTCCTACGTGCTGCAGGAAATGCTGACCGTGAAGTCCGACGACGTGAACGGCCGTACCAAGGTGTACGAGAACCTCGTCAAGGGCGATCATGTGATCGACGCCGGCATGCCGGAATCCTTCAACGTGCTGGTGAAGGAAATCCGCTCGCTTGCCATCGACATCGATCTGGAAGAGGTCAAGTGAGGCACGGGATCCGGAGTTCGGGATTGGCCAAGGCCGCGGCCACGCGGCCGGCGGCGGCTCCCTGATTCCGGATCCCCGATCCAGTCCGTTTGATCCCAAGGCCTGCCCAAGAATCTGCTCCGATCGGAGACTCAAATGAAAGACCTGCTCAACCTGTTCAACCAGCAGCGCGCCACGCCCGAGTTCGACTCGATCAAGATCGCGCTGGCGTCGCCGGAGCTGATCCGCTCCTGGTCCTATGGCGAGGTGAAGAAGCCGG
>DASVLM010000164.1:0-4308 GCA_036384875.1 Noviherbaspirillum sp. | reverse complement strand
AAACGTGCTGAATGATTCAAGCTGGGTGGCCAGCAGGAAAGGTACTTGGTGAACGATGGGGCGCTTCGCAAAACTCTTACGAATGCGCTTCTTCTCGGTGAAGGAATATTGCATACGATCTCCGAATCACGGCGGGCATGTTGTCGAGGCTATAGGCGCCAGGTGAGACAACCCGAGTGTTCACCGACTGAGACCCGATGGCCGTCCTGAGGCTTGAACGAGCCTAGAAGCTTGGTGGTTGGCCGCTACCAACCGCTGGCTGACGGCAGCGGATGCCAATGTTGCCCGCTGCCCGACCAAACTTGCCTTCTGCAGTCGCTTCAGAAGACAAAGAGAAGTGCCGGTCGGCGAGCCCCAAGGGCAGGCGAAAGGCAATTTTCTTTGGCTTCTGGGGCTTGCGTTTCGGCGGCGCGAAGCCTAGCAAAACGCAGTCCCCACAAAGCACAAAAAGGCCGGCGGTGGAATAACCGCCAGCCTTCGCACAACGCGAGGGGCCTTACTTGATTTCGGCCTTCGCGCCGGCTTCTTCCAGCTTCTTCTTGGCTTCTTCGGCAGCTGCCTTGGGCACCGCTTCCTTCACGGGCTTCGGTGCACCGTCGACCAGATCCTTCGCTTCCTTCAGGCCCAGGCCCGTCAGTTCGCGAACGGCCTTGATGACGGAAACCTTGTTGGCGCCGGTTTCAGCCAGGATCACCGTGAATTCCGTTTGCTCTTCGGCAGCAGCTGCGGCACCGCCGCCGCCCGCCGGGCCTGCCACTGCGACAGCAGCGGCCGACACGCCAAACTTCTCTTCGAACGCCTTGACGAGTTCGTTCAGTTCCAGAACCGACATCGAGCCTACGGCTTCTAGGATGTCTTCTTTTGCGATTGCCATGTGAAATACTCCTAAATTGAATTCGGATACAGCCAGCGATCAGTCACGCTCGGCCGAAGTGCGCCATGCGCTGCCGGTTTAGGCAGCTTCGCCCTGCTTCTTCTCGGCGAGCGCAGCGAGTGCGCGCGCGAAGCCCGAAACAGGCGCTTGCATGACGAACAACAGCTTGGAGAGCAGTTCCTCACGGCTCGGGATGTTGGCGAGCGCTTGCACGCCTGCCTTGTCCATCACCTTGCCTTCGTATGCACCAGCCTTGATGATCAACTTGTCATTGCTCTTGCCGAAGTCGTTGACGACCTTGGCTGCGGCAATGGCATCTTCAGAGATGCCGTAGATCAGAGGACCGGTCATCTGCTCGGCCAACGGAGCAAACGGGGTACCTTCGACGGCGCGACGCGCCAGCGTGTTCTTCAACACGCGCAGATACACCTTCTGCTCGCGCGCTTTCGCGCGCAGCTTCGTCAGATCGCCAACCGCGATTCCACGATACTCGGCCAGGACCATGGTCTGGGCCTTCGCGACTTGCGCGGAAACCTCAGCCACGACGGCCTGCTTATCTTCTTTGTTCAGTGGCACGGTTAACCTCCAGATTCGATGCGCCGGGCGGGAGGCCCGATACACCGCGTTCAACAACGGCGTCCGAGGGTTAGGAGTATTTCGTCCGTCGATCCCACGCATCGCTGCGTGCGGCCCACGGGCTCAATCACTACAAAACTTTTTCGGGTTCGCCATCTGCGTTGGCTGGTATTAAGGAAACGCCTGCCTGCTGCGGTCCCGCCAACGGTCTTTGACAACCGGCCGCGCGAGGCGTGATGCCCTCTCGCGACCGCCCAAAGCCCTTTCAGAATCGCGCCGGCCGGCAACTGCCGCACCGGGCGCGATCGATACCTTTCGTTACTGCTGTGCGGCGAGCGACGCGTGGTCGACGCGAACGCCAACGCCCATCGTGCTCGACAATGCGATCTTGCGCAGATACACGCCCTTGCTCGTCGCCGGCTTCGCCTTTTGCAGGGCTTCGACGAGCGCCGACAGGTTCGTGCGCAGCGCGGTCGGCTCGAACGATGCGCGGCCGATCGTTGCGTGGATGATCCCGGCCTTGTCGACACGGAACTGCACTTGACCGGCCTTCGCGTTCTTCACAGCCGTCGCGACGTCGGGCGTGACCGTTCCGACCTTCGGGTTCGGCATCAGGCCGCGCGGGCCGAGGATCTGACCCAGCGTACCGACGATACGCATCGTGTCCGGCGAAGCGATCACGACGTCGAAATTCAGATTGCCGCCCTTGATTTGCTCGGCGAGGTCTTCCATACCGACGATCTCGGCGCCGGCAGCGCGCGCTTGCTCGGCCTTTTCGCCTTGAGCAAACACTGCAACGCGGACCGACTTACCGGTACCGGCGGGCAGCACGACCGACCCGCGAACGACTTGATCCGACTTCTTCGCGTCGATGCCGAGTTGGACTGCGACGTCGATCGACTCGTCGAACTTCGCCGTGGCGCATTCCTTCACGAGCGAGAGCGCTTCATCGATCGGATACAGCTTCTGGCGATCGATCTTGCTTGCGTATGCTTTCAGACGCTTGGAAACCTTAGCCATTTACACGCCCTCCACGGTGATGCCCATCGAGCGGGCGCTGCCTGCGATCGTACGAACCGCGGCGTCCAAGTCGGCCGCCGTGAGGTCAGGCATTTTTGCCTTGGCGATGTCTTCGGCTTGCGCGCGCGTGATCTTACCGACCTTGTCGGTGTGCGGCTTGCTCGAACCCTTGTCGATCTTCGCAGCCTTCTTGATCAGCACGGTGGCGGGGGGCGTCTTGAGGACGAACGTGAAGCTCTTGTCGGCGAAAGCCGTGATCACGACGGGAACGGGCAGGCCCGGTTCCATCGCTTGAGTCTGCGCGTTGAACGCCTTGCAGAACTCCATGATGTTCAGGCCGCGCTGGCCCAGTGCCGGACCAACCGGCGGCGACGGATTGGCTTTACCTGCAGGGATCTGCAGCTTGATAAAGCCGATGATTTTCTTTGCCATGTCGAAAACCTCGTTGGAACGCGTGAGCGTTCGGTGAGTAGTAGCGCGCGTTCACCGCGATCGGCTGCGATTACTGGCGCTCCTCAACGGCCATAACGCGGACCGTAAGCGCGAAAACGGACCGCCCGCTGCCGGGCGACCCGTTGAATTCGATTACAACTTTTCGACCTGTCCGAATTCCAGTTCGACAGGCGTGGCGCGCCCGAAGATGGTGACCGATACGCGCACGCGCGATTTCTCGTAGTTCACTTCTTCGACGCTGCCATTGAAGTCCGTGAACGGACCTTCCTTGACGCGGACCATCTCGCCTACTTCGAACAGCGTCTTCGGCCGCGGCTTCTCGACGCCTTCTTGCATTTGCGACATGATCTTTTCGACTTCCCGTGGGGAAATCGGGCTCGGCTTATTGCGCGTGCCGCCGATGAAGCCCGTCACCTTCGCCGTGTTCTTGACGAGGTGCCACGTTTCGTCGGTCATCTCCATTTCGACGAGAACATAGCCGGGGAAGAAACGACGTTCGGTCACCGACTTGTGACCGCCCTTCACTTCCACGACCTCTTCCGTCGGAACGAGGATCTGGCCGAACTTATCTTGCATGCCGGCGCGCTCGATACGCTCTTGTAGCGCGCGCTGCACGCTCTTCTCCATACCGGAGTAGGCATGCACGACATACCAACGCTTACCGCTCGGAGATGCCGGAGTATCGCTCATATCATTTCCAACCCAGAATCGCCGAGAAAATGACCCATTCGATGGATTTATCGCTGATCCACAGCAGCACCGCCATCACCAGCACGAAGCCGAAGACGACGAGCGTGGTTTGCGTTGCTTCCTTGCGAGTCGGCCAGACAACTTTGCGGACTTCCTTATAGGAGTCCTTGGCGAAAGCGATAAAGCCCTTACCGGGGGAGGACAGGAGACCAACCACAACACCGGCAACGACGCCGACAGCAAGCGCCGCGCCGCGCACATACCATTCCTGGCCGCTCAGCCAGAAGAAACCCACGAATCCGGCCAAGACCAGCAGTACACCCGCGATAACCATCAACTTGTCGCTGGAAGTATCCACAGCTTCGACGGAAGGATTCGCCATAACACCCTAACATGCGCCGACTTCGACGCAGAATTTTGGCAGGGGCAGAGGGAATCGAACCCCCAACCTTCGGTTTTGGAGACCGACGCTCTGCCAGTTGAGCTATACCCCTAAACCATTTGGGGCCGACCCTACAGCCAGCCCCGAAACCACAGACCACCGAGAATTAACTGGCTTACTCGATGATCTTCGCAACGACACCTGCGCCGACGGTACGGCCGCCTTCGCGGATGGCGAAGCGCAAGCCTTCTTCCATGGCGATCGGGGCGATCAGCTTGACCGTGATCGACACGTTGTCGCCCGGCATCACCAT
>DASVLM010000163.1:0-2081 GCA_036384875.1 Noviherbaspirillum sp. | reverse complement strand
CGGCTTCAGCGTCGATCGCAAGCATCCGAACTGCGTGGCACCCGGCAAGCGGCCTTTCCACACCATCATGCCCGGCTTCCTGACGAAGGATGGAGAGCCGCAGATGAGCTTCGGTGTCATGGGCGGCAACATGCAGCCGCAAGGCCATGTGCAAACGCTGGTGCGCATGCTGGCTTACGGGCAGCAGCCGCAGGCCGCCTGCGATGCGCCGCGCTGGAAGATCAACCGCGGTCTGTCGGTCGATCTCGAATACGGCATGGACCCGGCCGTCGTCGCCGAACTGGCCGAACGCGGCCACCAGGTGGAATCGGAAGAAGACAGCTACATGGATTTCGGCTCCGGCCAGTTCATCTGGAAGACGGAACACGGCTACGTCGCCGCCAGCGACCCGCGTCGCGACGGTCAGGCCGTCGGTTTCTGACTGCCGTTCGCGCCGGAAAAGCGACCCTTCACTCCCTGCTGTCGCTGCTCGTCGCATTCCGCTATCCTGCACCGCGGGCTTTCACGACAATGCGTTCACCAAGGACGTATTGCGTTAGTACGCCATGCTATCGTGTGAAGGGCATCAAGGCAGCTTCACACAAACGCGCGACACAAACGCACTACTTACAGCACAGGAACGCGAACAAGCGACAGTAATCTCGAATCATGCAAGAAACCATCCAGTTGAGACCCGACCCGCGCCCCATTTCCATCATCCTGGCGCGCCACTTCGCCATCGTTTGCGTATTCAATACCGCCTTCGCGCTGGTCTCCATGTATGGGCTGAACCTCGGCGAATCGTTCACCGAAAATCTGGTGTTTTCGATGTGCATCGGACTGCTCGCCTGGCTGTTCATCGACGGTGGGCGCCTGCTGATCTGGGGTCGCGGCCTGCCTCCTCGCCTGCCCTTCATCGCCCTCGTGCTCGGTGCAATGCCGCTCGCCAGATTCCTCGGCAACGCCATCGCCACGCGCATCCTCGGACTGAATCCGGAACACGTCGCCGCCTACCAGGGAAAGAACGTGGCCAGCATGGTCATTCTGACGGTGTTCGCTTGCCTCACCATCACCTGGTTCTTCTGGCGGCGCGGTGAAGTTGCCATGCTGCGCGCCACCGTGGAAGCAGAAAAAGCGCGCGCCACGGCCATCGAAAAGCAGGCGATCCAGGCGCAATTGCAGATGCTGCAGGCACAGGTCGAGCCGCACATGCTGTTCAACACGCTGGCCAACCTGCAGGGCCTGATCGCGATGGACCCGCCGCGTGCGCAACACATGCTCGACCAGCTCATCCAGTACCTGCGCGCCACGCTGTCGGCCTCTCGTTCCGAACAAACGATGCTGGCGCAGGAATTCAAGCTGGTCGATGCCTTCCTCGGCCTGATGAAGGTGCGCATGGGTTCGCGTCTCGCTTACTCCCTCGAATTGCCGGAAGACCTCGCGACGCTGAGCGTGCCGCCGATGCTGCTGCAGCCGCTGGTGGAAAACGCGATCAAGCACGGCATCGAACCGAAAGTCGACGGCGGCCACATCACGATCCGTGCCACACGGGAGGCCGGCACTCTCGAACTCACCGTGGCCGATACCGGCCTCGGCCTCGACGCGCCGCCGCAGGACGGCACCCGCGTCGGCAACGCCAACCTGCGCGAACGCCTGAAAGTATTGTTCGGCGACCGCGCCTCGTTCGAACTCAATCCCAACACGCCGCAAGGCGCCATCGCCCGCATACGACTGCCGCTATGATGACCACAGCCCTTATTGCCGAAGACGAACCCATCCTCGCCTACACGCTGGTGCAGACGCTTGGCCGCCTGTGGCCCGACCTGCAGGTCGGCGGCGTTCTCGAAAACGGGATCAGCGCCGTGCAGGAAGCGTTGGCGCAACGCCCCGACGTTCTTTTTCTCGATATCAAGATGCCGGGCAAGACCGGCCTGGAAGCAGCGCAGGAACTGGCCGAGGAATGGCCGGAAGATGCGCCCTTCCCGCTGGTTGTGTACGTGACTGCTTACGACGAATACGCGGTGCAGGCGTTCGACCAGGCTGCCGCCGATTACGTGCTCAAACCGATCAGCGATGAACGCATGGCAAAAACGGTCGAGCGA
>DASVLM010000162.1:0-1743 GCA_036384875.1 Noviherbaspirillum sp. | reverse complement strand
GGATCCATCGTCTTACTGGAGGGGCAGCTTCATGCGCAATCGATGGCAGGATTGGTGCATCGTCGCGGCCGGCTTCTGGCTGATCGTTTCGCCTCATCAGCTTGAATTCGCGCTCGACCATTACGCCAGCGGCAATGCCTGCGGCGTGGGCGCCCTGCTGGTCGCTTACAATCTCATGATCGCGGGAAGGCAGGTCGATGAGGGGCAGGAGTTTGTCAACCTTATCCTTGGGATATGGTTGATCTTTTCGCCGTACGCCCTGGGTTTTTCCTGGCTGGTTTCGGCATCGGTCGACATGATCGCGATCGGCGCGGCCATCGTGGTACTGTCGACCCTGGGCATGGTTCGCTCGGCAGCGAGCGAGCGCAGAAAACAGAAGAGTTAGGCCGCAGCAAACTGTCGCAGTGCGGCAGGCGTCATTTGCAAATCCTCGATCGCCGACAGCTTTTCCAGCAGAAATTCAACCGTCACGCGCACGCGTGGCGCAATCAGCGCACGGTGCGGGTATTGCAAGGCCATCTCGTGCTCGCCACTGACGTGCTCGTCCGCCAGCAAGACTTTCAGGCGCCCGCTGCGCAGATGATGCCGGACGTGCAGCACGCCCACTTGTCCGATGCCGATGCCGCGCAATGCGGCATCCACGACCGCCTCGGGCGCCGAGACCGTCAATACGGGATTGAGCGGCGTGGTGCCGGATGGCCTGCCGTCGCTTTCCTTGAAGGCCCATGCATCATGCCGCCCGTTCAAAAACCGCATGGCGATGCTCCGATGCCGCGCAAGATCTGTCCGCGTGCGCGGCACGCCGTGGCGCATCAAGTATTCCGGCGATGCAACCAGCAAGGTATAGATGCCGCAGATACGGCGCGACACCAGGCTGGAATCGCGGAAGATGCCGCCGCGCATGGCAAGGTCGTAGCCTTCCTTGATCAGGTCGACGCGCCGGTCTTCGAAATCGAGTTCGAAAGACAGCGACGGGTAACGCTCCGTCAATTCTGGCAGAAGCGGCAGCAGGAAGGCATTGCCGAGGCCGCTGGAAGTCGTCATGCGTACCCGCCCGACAGGCTCGGCGCGCTGCGCCGCAACGGTATCGACGGCTTGTTCGAGCGCATCGATGGCAACGCGCGCATGCTCGAGGAAGGCCCTGCCCTCCCCCGTCAACTGCAAGGAGCGCGTAGTGCGGTTCATCAAGCGCACGCCCAGCGCCTGCTCCAACCCGGCCACGTTCTTCGACACCGCCGCGGCCGAAATCCCCATCACGCGTGCCGCTGCGGCAAAACTGCCGCGCTCAGCTGCCTGGACGAAGGACAAAATGGAAGGGATGCGATTGGCCGATTCCATCATTAAGCCGTAATTACCAACCAAAGGTTATTAGTGTAATTAATTATACATAACTTATCTTCTTTAATCGCCTGTACCACAATGCCCCTACCCCAACCAACAAGGAGTAGGAATCATGAACAGCAAGCAAAAGACGGTGGCAATCCTCGGCAACGGCGTGGTCGGTGTGGCAGTGGCCAAGGGCTTTGCGGAACAGGGATATCGCGTCATTTTCGGCACCCGGGACATAGCGGGTGCAAAAACCAAGGAAGCCCTGGCTGCCGTGCCGGGAGCGACCGCAGCCGGTTTCGCCGAAGCGGCCAAGGCGGGCGACCTCGCCTTCATCGCCCTGCCATGGGACGGTTTGCGCGCCGGCCTGGAAATGGCGGGCGCGCACAACCTGACGGGTAAGCTGGTGATCGATGC
>DASVLM010000161.1:0-8827 GCA_036384875.1 Noviherbaspirillum sp. | reverse complement strand
AAGCGCCGCAATTTGCAAAAATGCTAATCAACACTCACCGGGAGCCTTGCATGCAATACGAGCTTTACTATTGGCCGAACATCCAGGGGCGCGGCGAGTTCGTGCGGCTCGCGCTGGAGGATGGCGGCGCAGATTATGTCGATGTGGCGCGCCGCTCCGAACGCAGCGGCATGGGCATGACAGCGATGATGCGTTTTCTCGAAGGCGACGAGGCGGGGCAGCTACCTTTCGCGCCGCCCTTCCTGAAGGCAGGACGGCAGGTGATCGCGCAGACGGCCAACATCCTGTTCTTTCTCGGCCCGCGCCTCGGACTGGTGCCCGAGGACGAGGCGCAACGCCTGTGGGTGCATCAGCTGCAGCTCACCATCGCCGACCTTGTGGTGGAAGTGCACGATACGCACCACCCGATCGCCGGCAGTCTCTACTACGACGAGCAGAAGCCCGAGGCGCTGCGCCGTGCAAACGACTTCACCGCCAATCGCCTGCCGAAATTCCTGGATTACTTCGAGACGGTGCTGGCGCGCAACCCGGCAAGCGATGAATGGCTGGCCGGCAGCGAATGCACGTATGCCGACTTGTCGATGTTCCAAGTGATCGAGGGCATGCGTTATGCCTTTCCGCGCGCGATGGAAAGACTGGAGCCGGACTGTCCCGGCCTCGTCGCCCTGTGCGACCGCGTCGCGGCGCGCAAGCGTATCAAGGCCTACCTGAAGTCGAAGCGACGCATACCGTTCAACAACGAGGGCATTTTCCGTCGCTATCCGGAGCTGGACGAGGAATAAAGCGACGGCAAGTGGCGCTTCAGTGGCGTAAAAGCAGCGCACAAGGCGTGAAAACAATGCGCAAACCCCTCGCGCGGCAACGGAGCCGGGGATGATTGATTTACATCAATGCTGCGGTGCAATGACGCTCGCTAGACTGGTTTCGTCCCCTCAACGCAACGGAGTCCGCCATGAAAAAGATGCCTGCCGGTTTGCTCATCCTCGCTCTCACATCCACCCTGCCTGTGCTTCCCGCATTTGCTTCCGCGCCGCCGGCATCCGTCTCCGCCGCTGGCGCCGTCGAGCGCGCCGAAGCGAAAGAAGCGGCAAGCCTGCTCAATGACGCCGTCGCTTATCTGCAGAAGCAGGGCGCGGGCAAGGCCTTCAACGCCTTCAACGACCGCAAGGGCGCTTTCGTGCATGGCGCCTACTATGTCTACGTGGTCGGCACCGACGGCATCATGCATGCGAACGGCGGCGCGCCGGAAGTGCTGACCGGCACCAAGGTCACCGACCTGCGCGATGAAACCGGCAAGCCCTTCATGCGCGAACTGCTGAACCTCGCCGGCCAGAGCAATACCGGTTCGGTGGAATACCGTTGGCTCAACCGCACCAGCAACCGCGTCGAGAACAAGACGGTAGAGTTCCGCAAGGTCGGCAAGTACATTGTCTGCGTCGGCTATTACATCCCCCGCTCGACGGTGGAAGAAGCTCAGGCTCTGCTGGAGAAGGCTGTCTCGCTGGTGCAGACTGCCGGCGCCGGTCCTGCTTACGCCAGCTTCAACGATCCAAAAGGCGACTTCACGCGCAGCGATCTCTACGTGTTCGCCATCGGCCTCGATGACGGCAAATTCCGCGCTTCCGGCGCTTCGCCGCAACTCGCAGGCACCGATGCACGCGACTTGCACGATGCTGCCGGCAAGCCGCTGGTGCAGGAAATGATCGCGCTGGCGAAAGACAAGGGCACCGGCACGGTGGACTACGTGTGGCGCAATCCCGCCACCAATGCGGTCGAAGCCAAGCACTCGATGATCCAGCGCGTCGGCGACGTGCTGGTTGGCGTCGGGTACTACTCGAAGTAAACCGCCGGCGATCCGGGTGAGCCTGCTTCCTGTTTCAGCAGGCTCATCTTGCGGTAGATCGTATTGCGCGAGATGCCCAGCGCGCGCGCAGCGGCCGAGACGTTGCCGCTGTGCGCATCGAGCGCCTGCCGGATCGCCTGCAATTCGACATCGATCAGCCCGGCGCCGGCCATTGGCGCCGTCGAGGCAGACGATGCAGACGATGCAACCGGCGACGCGGGCACTTGCGCTGCCTGCTCATCGATAAAATCATCCGGCAGGTGTTCGAGCCGGATTTCCCGGTCGCCTGCGGCCATCACTGCCGCGATGCGCAGCAGGTTGTGCATTTGCCGGAAATTCCCGGGCCAGCGATGGCGGCGGAACAGCTGCATGACTTCGGGCGCGACGCGCAGGCCCGAACCGCCGGTTTCGGCCTTTAATACCCGCGCAATCACCTCGTCGATATCGCTGCGTTCACGCATCGGCGGCAGCTTCACCACCAGGCCGTTCAGACGGTAGTACAGGTCTTCGCGAAAGCGGCCTTCAGCGATCAATTCGCGCAGGTTGCGGTGCGTCGCGCAGACGACTTCCACATCCACCGGGATCGATTTCGTGCTGCCCAGGGGCACGACCTCGCGCATTTGCAGCACGCGCAAGAGACGCGCCTGGAGGTTCAGCGGCATGTCGCCGATCTCATCGAGAAACAGCGTGCCGCCATCGGCTTGCGGAATCTTGCCGATGCTGCCTTTCTTGCGCGCGCCGGTGAAGGCACCATCTTCATAGCCGAACAATTCCGACTCGATCAGCGTCTCGGGGATCGAGGCGCAATTGACTGCAACGAAAGGTCCCTTGGCGCGCGGCGAATCGTTGTGGATGGCCTGCGCCAGCAATTCCTTGCCGGTGCCGGTTTCGCCGTTGATCAGAACGGGAATGCCGCTGCCGCACACTTTCCTGACCTTGGCAATCACGCAGGCCACGGCGGGGTCGCCGGTATCCAGGCAGCGCAGGGTGGGCATGTGCCATGGCTGATGCGGCATCGACCTGTGCACTGGCGCTGCAGGGGGTGCTGAAGGTGCCGATGGTGCCGGGGTGGACAGCGGCATGCCATGCACCAGGCGCAGTTGTGTACGGGCCCATATACGTCCGCCACCGGGCAGGCGCAATTCCAGCAGTTCGGGACGCGCGGCAGAGTAATGCTCGAACAACGCCGGCAGCCCGAGGCCGAACAGCGAGCCGAAGGTATGCGCCTGCAGGGCGGCCAAGGGCAGGCGCAACTGCGCGAGTCCCGCCCGGTTCGCCGTCGTGAAACGGCCGCCCGGCGTGAAGCACGCGATGCCCTCCTCCAGCGTGCCGATATATTCGGGACGCATGCCGAAGTGCAGCATGATGCAATCGCTCGAGTGCATGCGCAGCAACTGGTTCTCGATCATTCGCGCCGACATGCGCACCAGCGGCAGGGTGTAATTCTGGAAATCGGTACGATCGCCGCTCACGCTCAATACGCCGGCAATCTCGCCGCGGCCATCGAAAATCGGTGCGGCAGCCGATGTCAGGAAATACAGGGAGGGCAGATATTGTTCTCCCACATGCACCAGTCCCGGCTCGCCGCTGGCGAGCACGATGCCGATGGCATTCGTCCCCTTGCTCTGTTCGGACCATGAATTGCCGGGAGAAAGCCCGATGCGGCCGGCTTTCTCGAGGAAATCCGCATCGCCCAGCATGTGCAGGATGATGCCTTTCGCATCAGCCAGGACGACGGCGCTGTGCGTGCCGTCAATGTACATCGCGAGAGATTCCATCACCGGGCCGGCACATGTCTGCAATCCGTCTTGATCAAGTGGCAATGCATTTGGTGCCTGCGCATGCAAGGCGCTTGCTTCGCATACGCCGTATGCAAGCGAACGCGCATGCGACTGCCTGATGGCCAAGGCGTGCTCGCCGGAATGGCACGGGGCGATGCCGGACGAAAAGCGATTGTCCAGGTCCGGCAGATTGCCATCGGTGATGCTGTTCATGTCGTCTGTCGCCGGCGGCATTGCCGGCCAAGTCTCGGTTTCTGGGAGCGCGGTTTACCCTGCGATGGGCGACGGCCTGGGGCTCTCCAACTTATCTTTTTATTGCTGCAAGAGCGCACCGATAGACATGTTGGTTATTCCGAGTCGAAATTAGTTTGATGTAAATCAACTTTGCCGGATGGAGATGGTGAAGTGCAACGCTTGGGCAACACTGTGTCTTGAATGACACGATGCGTTTAACTCAACAGCCTGCTGTGCCGGGGCAGTTGTGCGGCGAGGTATTCATGCTGGTCGGCAAGGACATTGCGTCCGGAGAGAAGATAGTGCTCGGCACGGCAGGGCACATAAGGCACATACAGCAACGGACGGAAGTGTTCCACCGGCATGTCGCCCTTTTCCTGGTTGCAGTGCTTGCACGCGGTGACGCAGTTCATCCAGGTATCGCGGCCGCCACGCGAGCGCGGCACGATATGGTCGCGCGACAGGTCGCGATAGGCGAACTGTTCGCCGCAGTAGGCGCAGGTGTAGCGGTCGCGCCGGAACAGCAGGTAATTCATCTTGCCGAGCGGCAGTTCCTTGCGATGCAGGCGCATCATCAGCTCGCTGCCAATGATTGCGATGATGGGCCGGATGGTGATGCGCGACTGGATGCCGCTATGCGAATAGCCGCCGCGAAACACCATGGCCAGCTCCCCGAGTTCCCACGCCACCTTGCCGGTGGCGTAATACAGCACCGCGTCGTGTGGAGAAATCCACTCGACCGGATTGCCTGCAATATCGAGTGCGAGCACATGGGGAATCATCGCTTCACCTTGCTGCCTTCCTGCATACCGGGCAAGCGCGCAGCAATCGGCGCGCCATAGTCCGATAGTAAATCATCTCCATGAAAGACTCATGATTACTTGAAAAAGATCCGCAGGGAAGCACGAAGCCGTTGCCGCCATACAACCGCGTTGTATTCGCGCCATGTCGCGTTATGCAGCAGGGGCAACTGCATCGCCCCAGGCGTGCTGTCAAACTGTTATCGAATAGCAGTCAAAACCGAGAAAGCTCCCTAAAACTCCCGATTTCCGGCCAACTTCAGTTGCCTGTTTGAAACCGTGAAGCTAGTATGAACGGATAACTATTAACCGCGATCCGACTCGGAGACAGATAGCGATTTGATAATCGCGCCGCGTGCTTGCATGCACCTGCGGCAGTCGGGGTCCTACTGATGAAGGCCTGAGAAGCATGGAGTGGCCGATCCGTTTTGACGGCAAATTCAGCAATGCCAGGCAACGGCATGCCGCCGGCCTTGTGTTGGGCACGATTGCAGCCGTGCTCATGGTGTGCGCCCCCTTAATTCCATTCTGGCTGGTGCTGATCTTTGCGCCGGGCCTGTGCGTGCTGGTGTGGTTCATCGTCACCGCCGCCAGCGTGCAGACCGATGCCGCGCTGCGCGAGTCCGAGCGCAAGTTCCGCAATTTCGTCGAACAGTCGCTGGTCGGTTTGTACGTCGTGCAGGACGGGAAGATTGCTTACGCAAACAGCAGGACCGCCGAGCTGCTCGGCTACGATACCGCCGACGAACTGCTCGGCCTGCACCTGGAGCAAGTAACCGCGCAGGAAGACTTGCCGATGCTGATGGAAAACCATCGCCGCCGCCTCACCGGTGAAGTCACCACCTTGCGTTACACCTATGGTGCGCTGCGGCGCGACGGCAAGCGCGTGTGGGTGGACGTGTAGGGCATCAGCTGCATCTACGACGGCCGTCCGGCGGTGATGGGCGTGGCGCTCGATGTGTCGCGCCAGGTCGCCTTCGAGCACCAGTCGCAGCTCGCCAACCGCGTATTCGAATCCACCACCGAAGGCATCGTCATTACCGACGCCGAATGCCGCATCGAGGCAGTCAACCCCGCCTTCACCCGCATCACCGGCTACGCCGCCGAGGAAGCCGTCGGCAAGCTCTCGCGCATGATGACCGGCGAAGGTGCGCAGGCCAAGGTCAACCAGGACATGCTGGCGCACCTCGCGCGCGACGGCCACTGGGAAGGCGAGATGCGCGACCGCCGCAAGAGCGGCGAATGGTATCCCGCCTGGCTGTCGATCTCCATCGTGCGCAATGCCGACATGGACATCACCAACTACGTCGGTGTCTTCACCGACAACACGCGCCGCAAGGAAGCCGAAAGCCGCCTGCAATTCCTCGCCTCCCACGACAGCCTCACCGGCATGCTGAACCGCAGCGGCATGATGGCGCGCTTTGCCGAACAGATCGAGCGCGCCCGCCGCGACAGCAAGCAGCTCGCGCTGCTGTTCATCGACCTCGACCGCTTCAAGACCGTCAACGACACCCTTGGCCATCTCGCCGGTGACCAGTTGCTGGTGGCCGCCGCCGAACGCATGCGCCAGCAATTGCGCGGCAGCGATGTGGCGGCGCGCCTGGGCGGCGACGAATTCACCGTGCTGCTGTGCGAGCCGCAATCTTCCGGCGCCGCGGCCAAGCTGGCGGAGCGGCTGATCGAAAGCATGTCGCATCCCTTCACGATTGAAGGGCAGGAAATGTTCGTCACCGCCAGCATCGGCATCGCCTGCTATCCGGCCGATGGCAACGACGCCGCCACGCTCCTGAAGAATGCCGACGTCGCGATGTACCGCGCCAAGGAACGCGGCCGCAATACCTTCCAGTTCTTCACCAGCGACATGAACCTCCAGGCCTTCGAGCAGCTGCTGCTCGAAAACAGCCTGCGCCGCGCGATCGAGCGCAGCGAGTTCGAGCTGCATTACCAGCCGCAGCTCGCCACCGTCAGCGGCGAGCTTGCCGGTGTTGAAGCGCTGATCCGCTGGCGCCATCCCGAACTCGGCCTGGTCGCGCCCGGCACCTTCATCGCCATGGCCGAGCACAACGGCCTCATCGTCCCGATCGGCGCATGGGTGCTGCAGGAAGCCTGCCGCCAGGGCCGAGAATGGCTGGACGCCGGCTGGCATTTCGGGCGCATCGCGGTGAACCTGTCGGCACGCCAGTTCGCCTCCGACGACCTGCTCGACACCATCCATGCCGCGCTCGAACAGAGCGGCCTGCCCGCTTCCATGCTGGAACTGGAAATCACCGAAAGCACCATCATGCAGAACCCGCAGGAAGCGGTGACTCTGCTTGGTCGCATCCGCGACATGGGCGTGTCGCTCGCGGTCGACGATTTCGGCACCGGCTATTCCTCGCTCGCCACACTCAAGCAGTACCCGCTCGACAGCCTCAAGATCGACCGCAGCTTCGTCACCGGCACGCCGCACGACGCAGACGACGTCGCCATTACCGAAGCCATCATCGCCGTCGCGCGCAAGATGCGCCTGAAGGTGGTGGCTGAAGGCGTCGAAACCACCGAGCAGGCTGACTTCCTGCGCGCCGCCGGCTGTGACATCGCACAAGGCTTCCTGTTCGGCCGGCCGGTGCCGCCGGCAGAGCTGGAGCAGCGCTTCCTGCAGGTGGCGAAGTCCGCTGCATAAAAAATCGGCAGTGGCAGTTGCGCCTTGGCGATGCAGGACTTGCGCAGAGTCAGGGAGGGGACAGGGGCATTGGGGCGGGGAACGTCTGCAACATTTCAATGTGTGCGGCGAGCACCGTAAAGATTTCCCGACTAAATCAGCTTCCCGGGCAGAGGCTGTTAACTCAAGCCTTGCATCAGGTCCCCGCCCCAATGCCCCTGTCCCCTCCCTGACTCTGCGCAAGTCCGGACCAAGTTGCGACAGATCAAGCATCACTTCACAGCATGCTGCCGAAACCAGCGCAATCCGCTAGCCTCATCGGCAACGCTACCGCCATTGCCACCATGTTCGGACCCCAAGCCGATTACGTCCTCGCCCATCCCGCCCGCTTCCTGCTGTGCACGGTCAAGGGCTTCCGCGCCAACCAGGGCCTGCTGCTGGCCGGCGCGGTTGCCTACTACGCGCTGCTGTCCATCGTGCCGCTGCTGATCCTCATCGTCATCGCCCTCTCGCACGTGATCGACCGGCAAGAGCTGTTCCTCACCCTCACCCGCTACCTCGAATGGCTGGTGCCCGGACAATCGCGCCCCGTCGTCGCTGAATTACAGAATTTCGTCGCCCACCGCGAAGTGCTCGGCTGGGTCTTGCTGCTCACCATGCTCTTCTTCAGCTCGCTCGCCTTCACCGTGCTGGAAAATGCGATGTCCATCATCTTCGTCCACCGCGTCGCGATTCACCGCCGGCACTTCCTCGTCTCGGCAGTCCTGCCCTATTGCTATATCCTGCTGCTCGGTATCGGCATGCTGCTGGTGACGTTGGTCGCCGGCTCGCTGCAAGTGCTGGGCGAAGAAAGCGTTCGCGTGCTCGGACGCACACTATCGCTGGACCGACTCTCTTCCGCCCTGCTCTACCTGCTCGGCGTCGCCGGCGAAGTCTTCATGCTCACCTCGGTCTACCTCGTGATGCCGGCCGGACGACTCTCGCTGCGCCATGCACTGGTCGGCGGCGTCACGGCAACACTGCTGTGGGAAATCACGCGCCATGTGCTGGTCTGGTATTTCGCGACCTTGTCGCAAGTCAGTGTGGTGTACGGCTCGATGACGACCGCCATCGCCGTTCTTCTCAGTCTTGAGATTGCCGCGACCCTGCTGCTGTTCGGTGCGCAGGTGATCTCGGAATATGAGCGTATCGGCCGCGGCGATGGCGATGGCGACTGCGAAGAGATTCGCACGGGATAGGACCGCAACAAGACTGCAAATCGGCTACACCGTCTCGACGTTTTTTTGGAAATGATCAAAGCGCGATGCGCGCAGGGACCTATAGTAAAGACGCAACCGTCGAGGAGGCCCCATGCAAAAAGCAGATGCCGCAGTCATCGGGTTCTTCGCGGCGCTCGCGATTGCCAGCGTCGCCGCGATCTTCCTGATCCCGCACTGATTCATCCCGTGCCGATGCACGGCCGCAGCCGCCACTGCGGCCGTGTTCATTTGACGAGCGCCAGGCATTCCCTAAAGCGCGGATGATTGCA
>DASVLM010000160.1:0-2146 GCA_036384875.1 Noviherbaspirillum sp. | reverse complement strand
GATAGCCAGATGCCTGCGCAAGGCAAATGCCAGTGAAGAAATTTCGATGAGACGCGCCGCGGTAGTCGCCAATGCCGCCGCCGCGATGCCATAGGACGGCGCACCGAAGTGCCCAAGCACGAACACATAGTTCAGCAGCGTATTCAGCGCCAGCGACGATGCGCCCGACCACAACGGTGTTCGCGTATTGCCGAGGCTGCGCAGCGTCGCGGCAAGCATCATCGAGATCGCTGTCGCCGGCGCATACGCTGCGCCATAGGTCAGGAATGTGGCAGCGGCGGCAGCGACGTCCGCGTCCGGCGCAAGCATTGCGCCCAGGCGGCTGCCGAAAAACAGCGACGCCACGGCCAGCGGCATGGTCAGCAGCACGCCCAGGCACAGCGCCGCAGCGACCTTGCCCCTGATTTCCTCCGTCCGGCCGGCGCCGGCATATTGCGCGACCAGTATCCCGGTGCCGCCCGCCAGGCCGCTCAACACCATGCTGACGACAAACAGCATGCGGCCGGCGATGCCGACGCCAGCCAGTGCGGATGCACCGAGTGAGGTCACCATCGTCGTATCGACAAAGGCAAGCATGGAAGACAATAGCGATTGGGTGGCAACGGGAATGCCGAGCCGCCATACCGCACGAACGGGCGATCGGCCGCGTTCCGGCGCGTGACGCATCATGGTCGGAAGTGAGTGACGGGGAGATGCGCGTACTATATCATTACTTGACCGATCGTTCGGTATAATTGTTTCCCGCTGCAGGAATTGCATTTTTTCCCGATGCATCAGTTACCATTCGAGGGTCTGACAACGAGCGCGTCTTGCAATACAGGCGCCGGCATCCCGGAACGAGCATGGCAAAGGCACTGTTAAGCAAGGAAGAACTGGTCGAAAAGCTGGTCGATATCTTTTACGACTACGGCTACGACGGCGCGACGCTATCGGTCATCTCCGAAGTCACGGGGCTGAGGCGGGCCAGCATCTATCACCATTTCCCCAACGGGAAGGTGGAGATGGCGGAAGCCGTGCTCGCACACTCCGACCGCTGGGGAGCGGAACATGTGCGCAGCATGCTGGAAAGCGAGTTGCCGCCGGACGAAAAAATCAGGCGCATGTGCGCTGCGATCGATGAGGTGCATACGCGCCCGCAGCAGCTTACATTGATGAATGTATTTTCCTATGGCTCCGCGCGATTGAAGTTTGGCGAGCAGGTAGCGCAGCGCGTGCAACGCTGGCTCGATCAAATTGCGTCGCTGCTGGCGGAACTGGATGTCGAAAAGCAGGAGGCGATGCAACGCGCACTCGATGCCTATGTGCAGATTGAAGGCGCGATGGTGCTGGCGCGCTCCTTGAACGATCTGGCGGTATTTCGCGCCGTGATGAAGAAACTGCCGGAGACGCTGCTTGCCGGGACGGCGCAAGACGGACGCGGGAAGCGCTGATACCGCGCTTCCCGCTGTACTTGCCCACGCTTGCGTCAAAAGAAGGTTTTCACCGCGGCGACGACGCCATAGGCATCGTTCACCACCGGCATCCAGCGCCATTTGTCGAAGGTGGTGCAGGGGTGTGAAATCCCGCACCCCACCAAGTCGCCCACTTTCAGGGGCAGCTCCGCCGGGAAGTGCAGATAGGCGTGCTGGTCGTTCATCTTCACGATACGCCAGCCTTCACCAGTATCCCGGCGCCCGTCTTCGGATATCCAGACCAGCGGATGCGGCATGCCCATATCGAAGGATGCATCGCGTTTGCCCATGGTGAGGATGGCGAGCCCCGGTTCCGGCTGCGACTGCACCTGCGTCCAGATCTCCAGCGCGGCATGCAGGCCGCCCCGTTCGCGCCACGACGGCTCGCTGCGCGAGAGCACCAATTGCGCGAAGCGTTCATAGAAACCGGAATCGTGCGTCACATAGCAGCCGCTGCGCAGGATAGGCAGCACCGGCCGCGACAGCGCCAGTTTGATATCGCGCGCCACCAGGTCAAACACCGCCGAGCCGCCCGCCGTCAGGATCACTTCCGGCACGCCGAACAGCCCCTCTGCATCGCATTGCACGGCGATTTGCCGCAGGCCGGACATCAGGGAATCGACTGCCCGGCTGTCCGCGTCGCTGTCGCCGCTGAGGTTGAGCCCTTCGTAGCATTCCACGCCGGCGAGCAGGGC
>DASVLM010000159.1:0-3074 GCA_036384875.1 Noviherbaspirillum sp. | reverse complement strand
CCGTTTTCATTGTCCTTGCCCAGGTGAGCAATCGCCCCCGAGATCGGGCCGACGTGACCGATCTTGACCACCAGTTCCTGTGCCGACGCGGCTCCGGCAAATGCAAATGCGATAGCGCCAGCCAACGGAATCATTTTTGTATGCTTCATGGTTACTCCCCCAAAGAATTGGAAAACAGGTTGTTGAAAAAATCGCCTAGGCCGTGACCGGGAAGGGCGATGGACAATCAGCCGCAAGGCTGAAACTTGATACGCGCTTTGCTTCGTCTCGCGCGAAACCGTGAGGTGATGGCTTCCTATCCGGGAACATGCCGGCGTCGCAGATGACGACGCGATGCAGGGAGCAGTCGCGCAAATGCTTGAAGAAGCTTTGATGAATGGCGACGAGTGCATGCGTGACCATCAGTTCGACGCTGCTCGACATCTTTCTTGGTTTGCAAAAGATGCCTTCCACTAAGGGATGCGCACAGCGGAAAACGTCCTCCAGGCTGACACGAGTGGGATCGCAGTTCAGGGACCATTTGTTCGGACAGAAGGCGTCCTGCTGTAACAGGCCGGCGCTTTGCAGCTCACCGCAAAGTGCAATCAGCATTCGTGGTGGTCGGTTCGTCGAAGTGGCCAGACGACTCAACGTCACAGGTGTCGATGCGCGTTGCGTCATCCGCACCATAATGACCAGAATCTCGACCATCGCGAGAAAACGGTCATTGAACATTTCATTTTCAAAGACAAAACTTTGATGTGCAGTCATCGTTCCCCCTTTGGTGACAGGTGTTAGCCATAACGAACCGGCCTGGCTCCAGCCTGTCTGGCGACCACGCTCGGCAATTACAGAAATTGCCCAGCCCTCTTCATCGACTCGCTGCAGAGGCGAGAGATTGTTCCGACTGCTCCACAAGACCGGCGTCCCGCTTCGGGAGGAAGATCTCCGCCACCATGCAGCGCGCGCTGCCGCCGCCGAGACGTTCAATGGTGTCGATCGGTGCCAGTATCGGTTCGGCATGACCGGCGATCGTCCTTCGCTGCGCCGGCGTCAACGCGTTCCACGCGCGCTGCGACATTGCGAACACAGGGTGGCCGCGTTGCGAACGTAGTTCGATCATGTTTCCGGCGAAGTTCTCCATTTGCGCGAGACTGATATCGATGATCTGTTTGCCGCTCGCATGCAGCGATGCGCACAGCGCATTGCGTTCGCCGGCATCGCGGATTGCTTCCAGGCACACCACGGCCAGCGTGCGGCCGACACACATCATCACGTTGGTGTGATAGACCGGTGTGCCGTGGCGATCGACGGCGTGGAACCAGACGGCGCGATACCCCGCCTGCTCTTCGAATGCCTGCATTGCCACCGGATGGCTGCGCGACGCATGGCAAACGTAAGCCAACCTGTTTTCATGATCCAGCACCATGGAACCGGTGCCTTCCAGGAATTGGTTCTGCGCTTCGAAGCCGCTCAGGTCGACGACCTCGCGGATGTGGAATTGCTTCCCCATTTCGGCGAGTATGGCGGCACGGCGTTCCAGTCTTCGATTGCGTGCTTCCATTGGAAACAGGAAGACGCGGCCGTCGGCGCCAAAGCTGACCCAGTTGTTCGGAAAGATGGAGTCCGGGGTATGCGGTTGCGGTGAATCTTCCACCACCACGACGCCGACCCCGGCTTTGCGCAGCATGCCGACATAGGCATCGAACTCTTGCTGCGCTGCCGCTTGTGCCGCTGTCGGAGCGAGGTCACTCCTCTGGAAGGCATTGCTCGCGGCAGTCTCCTGGTTCGAAGCAAAACTGACCGGGCGAATCATCAAGACATGGTCGGCGGTTTGCATAGGTTTCATTTCCGATTCCTTGTCGCGCCTTCAGGCAGCTGCCGTTTCATGTTGCTGTTGGTGCGTTACACACGCATGCTGCACGGGAGCGACGTACTGGTAGAGGTCTTTCGGGTTGCCGGGCATAGGAACCAAATCAATGCGCGTGCCGATCGCCATCGATTCGGCAAGATCGTTCACGTAACGCAGCGCAGAGAAATCCTCGAGCGCAAAGCCGACCGAATCGAAGACGGTGACCTGCTGTTCATTCTGGCGGCCCGGTGTGCGTCCGCTGAGTACCTGCCACAGTTCGGTGACCGGAAAGTCGGCCGGCATCTGCTGAATTTCGCCTTCGATGCGCGTCTGCGGTTCGAACTCGACGATGACGCGTGCATTGCTCAGGATGTCTGCATGCAGTTCGGTCTTGCCAGGGCAATCGCCGCCGACGGCATTGACATGCATGCCGTGCTCGATCATGTCCGGCATCAGGATGGTGGCGTTGGCCTTGTCGGCGGTCACGGTGGTGACGATGTCGGCACCGCGCACCGCTTCGTGTGCAGAGGCGGCGGCAATGACGCGCAGGTCGCTCACGCTGGCGAGGTTGCGCACCAGCTTCTGCGTGGCCGCCGGATCGATGTCATAGGCGCGCACCTCGCGGATGCCAAGCAGGGCCTTGAAGGCCAGGATCTGGAACTCGCTTTGCGCACCGTTGCCAATGATGGCCATCGACTTCGATCCGGGACGCGCCAGCGCCTGTGCCGCCAACGCGGAGGTCGCCGCGGTGCGCAGGGCGGTGGTGATGGTCAGCTCGCTCAAGAGGCGCGGATAGCCGGTGTCGACATCCGCCAGCGCACCGAACGCCATCACGGTAAGCATGTTGAGGCGGGTGTTCTTCGGGTGGCCGTTGACGTACTTGAAGGCGTAGTGCTGCTCGTCCGACGCCGGCATCAGCTCGATGACACCGATGTCCGAGTGATTGGCTACTCGCGCCGATTTTTCGAAGTTGTTCCATCGCAGATAATCCGTCCTGATGTAGTGCGACAGGCGGCTCATGAATGCTTCCACCCCGACGGCCTGAACCAGTTTCTGGATGTCTTTGGTGTCGATATAACGCGTCATGTTCGTCCTTTCATGCTGTTCAACAAATGCGGCTTCGTAGAGAGAAGCTGCGGTTGCAAGCATTCTGGACGTGCTTCGCGTTAGCAAAAAGTGTCGGATTTGATCAAATTGAGCAATTTTTATTCAAATTGCAAAGTTGTTTCCGGCATAATGGCTG
>DASVLM010000158.1:0-8520 GCA_036384875.1 Noviherbaspirillum sp. | reverse complement strand
GTCCGCCCGAACCCTTCGTGCTGGCGGTGGCCTTCGCTTCGGTCACGGCTTTCCTGACGCCGATTGCGCACTGGGGCAATCTGCTGGTGTTCAGTCCCGGCCAATACCGGTTCTTCGATTTCGTGAAGGTCGGCACGCCCTTGACGGTACTGGTGGCATTGGTGGTGGCATGGCTGGGGCCGATGGTGTTCGGTTGAGATCACGCAACGGCGAGGCTTGAATTGCGGACATGATGCGCGGTCCAAGCAGGATGCGCCGGCACGCCGTCGTACATGCGGCGTGCCGGCACAGCCAAGGAGGTCTCATGCACGCAGGAAAATGGTTGGCGACGCTTTTGCTGGCGGCATTGACATTAGGCGGTTGCGGCGGCGGATTCGTGTCGGTAGGAGTCGGCACGACGTTTGTCGACGACACGTCGCCCTTCATCTTCTGGGCCGGCAGCAGCAATGAAGACCGCGTGGTCGACGTGAACAACAAGGCCTTTGCCTTCTACGCCGACAACGGTTGCCTGTACGATTTCCAGACCGACCGGGAAAACCGCGGCTTCTGCCTCAACTACAACGCCGACACCGCGCAGTACGGCCCGTTGACGGTGCGCATCGCCAACATCCGCGCTGCCAACGGCACCTGCATCGCGGCGCTGATCGATCCGGTCACCCTGCACTTCATTGACATCGAACTTGATACCACAGGGCGGGAAGTGGTGTTCATCAGCCCGCTGCAGCCGCAATTCTGCGTCACGTAACGCCCTTCGCCCGCGCCGGCGATGCCAAGGCCGTGCCGCTGGCGCTGGACAAGGACGGCAAGATTCCCAGCATCGTGCCGATGGTTTCGCATGTGGACCATACCGAGCACGACGTCGACATCATCGTCACCGAAATCGGTCTCGCCGACCTGCGTGGCCTCGCACCGCGCGAGCGCGCGGAAGTCATCATCGGCAATTGCGTGGCCGAGCCGTACCGCGGCCTGCTGCGCGAATAAGTATCCGAAGCAAAGAAGCGCGGGGGCCACACGCCCCAGGTGCTTGAAAAAGCCTTCTCCTGGCATACGCGCTATCGAGATACCGACTCGATGCTGTCGCAGCAGGATTAGTCGCGGCTTACCGGCCGCGGTAGCGTGCCGGGGCGCATCAGCCTCGGCATGCGCTTTTCTTTCCCGTCATTACGTTCCTCCAGCAGCTTTTGCCGGGCATGCGCCGCCACCGCACCATTCTCCTTGCGCCAGAGCATCGCTTGCTTGTTGCCGATTCGCCTACAATGACAGGCAACCGCGCAAGCCGCCGGCAAATTCGCCGCGGCACGATCAGCGAGATAACAAGGAAATGCCATGCCCACCCAACCCGAAATCACCAACATGGCGCTCTTCTGCGACTTCGAAAACATCGCGCTCGGCGTGCGCGATGCGAAGTACGCGAGCTTCGACATCCGCCGCGTGCTGGAGCGGCTGCTGCTCAAAGGCAGCATCGTGGTGAAGAAGGCGTATTGCGACTGGGACCGCTACAAGGAATTCAAGGCGCAGATGCATGAAGCTTCATTCGAGCTGATCGAGATTCCGCATGTGCGCCAGTCCGGCAAGAACTCGGCCGACATCCGCATGGTGGTCGATGCGCTCGACCTCTGCTACACGAAGTCGCATGTGGATGCCTTCGTCATCATCAGCGGCGATTCGGACTTCTCGCCGCTGGTATCCAAGCTGCGCGAGAACAATAAATATGTGATCGGCATCGGCGTCAAGGATTCGACCTCCGACCTGCTGGCAGCGAACTGCGACGAATTCATTTTCTACGACGACCTGGTGCGCGAGCAGAAGCAGCGGCGCAAGGCGGCGGAAGCAAAGGTGCAGGCCAAGGCTGCGCCGGCGAAGACTGCCGTGAAGGAGGCCGGCAAGGAAAACGGCGAGCAGGCGAAGGCCGCCGCGCAGAAGCGTAAAGGCAAGGAAGAGGAGCGCAACGACGACGAGCGCCGCCAGCAGGTGCTGGACCTAGCAGTGGAAACGGTCGAGGCGCTGATTGACGAGCGCGGCGGCGACGAAAAAATCTGGGGTTCCATGGTGAAGCAGACCATGAAGCGCCGCCGGCCAGGCTTCAACGAAGCCGCTTACGGCTATCGTTCTTTCCGCGCCCTGATCGAGGATGCGCAGAAGCGGCACTTGCTGGTGCTGGTGCCGGACGAGAAGACCGGGCAGTACACGGTGCGGTTGCCGGCGGGGGAGGAATAGAGCGCCGAATGGTCCTGCTCTTGGGAACAGTTTCTATCTTGCCATCATTGATCCGTCGGTATCTGCCACGACAGGCTTAACGTTTGTAAGAGTGGATGCCTGCAAGATGCCGCCCGGACGGTCGGCTGTTTTTGAGCATCCGCCCACCACAAAGCTCATACCTGCGATAGTCGCGATGACGACGAAGCGAACTGGAAACATGTTGCGGCCAGGAGACTGGACCAACGCGCCGCCGGCAATTGCGCTTACAGCGTGCGTGTATGCATCAGGGTGTAACTAGCTGGTAAGTCAATTCGTTGGGAATCAGATAGACGAAGCTTTTGTTGTCGAACATGACCTTGATCGTTTTTTCGGCAACTGGTTTTCCTTCGAGGATTCCTTTCCCAGTCACCATGATGGGTACGAATGCATCGGAGGACGAGTTTCCGGTTTTGTACGTCCACTTCGCCTTGCTACAGCGTCTGGGTTCTTCGTCTTCGTTATTCGTATCCGGGCTGTTGTTGGATTCTTCCTGTTCCGCCGCCTCGGGTTTGCGATCCCTGTTCAGCCATTCGTCATACTTGCGATTGGCTTCCGCGCAGTCTATGCCGGGATCGTATTCATAGGATGCGTTGAATGCGCCCAGCAAAGCAATGTCATTATTGCGAGGCGTATAGATCTGATTGACGACGTGTACCGGTCCGGCTTTTGGATCGGTCCCGTACTTGACCTTGATGACCCAACCCCAGTTTCGCTGGCTGAGTACCTCAAAATGGATGTTTTCTGGGTTGATCGGTACGGCCTCCGCATAAATGAATGGAGAGCTGACTTCAATCGCGCTTGCATTGGTTGGCTTCCCATCGGATCGGATTTGGAAGACTCCATATACGGTACCGGAAAGCCCATCGACCGGAGTGCCGCTTGCAACGAAATAGAGTTCGTCTCCCACCATGCCTTCGCTTTCTATTTTGGCTTGCTGCACGATGCGCATGACGTAAGTTCGGTTTCCATTGCCGACGTAGAGCCATCCTTTATGCTCGTCGGAATACTTGCCATACGTGCGCAGCATCACCGAATCGATCATGTTGTTTTCGTTAATGGTGAATTTGGGAGAATCACGGGTCTGCCAGAACGCGACGGCGACCGTGACCAATGCGAGGACACCGATCAATGCCAGCGTGTAGACGAGAAAGCGGCGCAAATTCGGGCGGCGTATCGGAGAAATGACTTCCTGTTGCATATGGGGTTGCTCCTTGTCTTAATGGATTGTTAGTTGAATGAATGGGCTCATGGAGGAGAGAAGATTCGATGTGAGTCATCGAATGGTCGCTGCTCCTATTGTGAATAGGGCTTTGCTATAAACCGGATGCGCTTCAGCACATCGGTATTCCACAGGAAGTAGGACACGCCGCGATTTTCGCGTGACTCGTTGATGCCACCAATGACGATCAAGAGGCGGCTATCCAGGCGAAACTTCACTAGACTGCCTTCCGGCGCAAAAAGCGCTTCATCGACAAGCTGGTTGTCGGTAAATTGGAAGTTCTCAGGGTGGAAGACCTTTCCTGTTTCGGCATCCGCGATGGCCCAGCCACGTCCGCCGGCGCCAGCTCCCCACGAGATTAAGGTGTAATGGCCCGCAAAATTCGGGCCGCTTTGTGCACCCTGACGGATCACCGTTCGGAACATCCGGGATCTGGGATGAGTCCGCACAACGGCATCGACTGGAGGGAGGTTGGTCGGTTTGGCGGGATAGTCCTCAAAGCGCGGCGCGTCGGAGGGAATATCCGACGGCGTGATGGTGGCGTGCTCCCATGGGTCGACATAGTTGTTTTCAGCAATGATGGTGGCGAGTGAGCTTCCGACTGGAGGTACGAGGTCGTCAAGCAACCATTTCCCGGATGCCGCACGCCTGAATTTCAATTGAACTGTCCTCTGTTCTTTCGTGGCGCCGGTATCAAACACGTAGGTCATGTCGACTGCTGCATCGCTGGCGGATTGCCGTTCGATGGACCAGCGATATGGCTCGCTCATTCCACCATCTTGCGCTCCTAGCCAGGGATTAGAGTCGATTGCACAAATCTGCCCTTTGGACGAGCAAGCATTTTCCCGCTTGAGAAGCGTCGCAAATTCAGGCGTGAGAAGGGATGCATTCTCGTCCGGATGGCCATAAAAATTGCCGTGTTTTGCGAACACTTCCCTGGCAGCTGCCAATAGCGCGGCGTCGTCGCCGCTATTCGATTTCAAGGAAGTGTCAGCAGGACTGGAACAGGCGACTAACAGAAGAGAGGAAAGAAGGACTATCCCAAGTCCGGGCTGGAACGGCATGGTAATGGAGGCGCAAGAAGGACCCAGAGGAATGATGAAAAGTTAAATTTTTAGCAATATTGCAAAAATTATACATTCCACCATGGCAAAACGAAATGTTTCTCAGAGGTTGTAGTGGTCGATTGAATAGCATGCCGTCGCAGAAGGGCGGAATGCAGATGGACTTCGCTATTGGGATAATCGTTTCGGTGAGAAGCAACCGCCTGCCGCCATGCGAGCCATTGGCATCAATGACAATCCGGCACGTCCTGGTCGAGATAGACTTCGAAGGCGATCGCCTGCACCGCCTTCTTCACCAGCGTATCGGCGTATCCCGCATCGCCCCATGACTTGGTCGCCTGGCGCAGCGCGGCGATGGTCTTGCCGTCATTGGCGGGCACCACGAAGGCGAGCGTGCTGCGCGAACTTGCGGGCAGGCGCGCGGAAAACTTTTTCCATTCCGGCAGCTTGATCAATTCTTCGAGCATCGCGCTGTCGTGCACGGCGGCGTCGCACACGCCGGTGCGTACCGCAATCAGCGCATCAGCCGGGGCCTTGTAAACCTGTTCGATCGCGCCGTATTTGGCGGCGAGCGTACCGACGTCATGCCCGCCCTCGGAGACGCACACTTTGCGGCCTTTGAGTTGGTCCCAACGCTTGATCGTGGTGTCGCTGCGCATGATGGCCATTTGCGCAACGCTGTAGCCGACCGGGATCGCTGTGTGCGTGGGCGGTATTGCAGAGGGATCGGCGAGCGTGGTGAGGAAGATGTTGCCTTCCTTCGGCAAGCCGCCCTTGTTGCGCACGGTGGCGAGCGGTAATTGCAGGCGTTTCGCGAGGTCTTCGGCGAGCGCGTTGTCGATGGTGGCGGGAGTGCGGAATTTCGCGCTCGCCTTGTATTCGGGAACGACGTAATCGAGGCTCACTACCAGCCGGCCACGCTGTTTTGCGTCGTCCAGCGCGCCTGCCTGAGCGGCGGTGTACACGCTGGCGAGCGCGAGTGCAAACAGCGTGTGGGCGGTGCGCATGATGGTCACACGTACTGGTAACGCAGTACGCGGTGCTTGAGGTTTTCCAGCAGCAGCTGGTCGATCAGCGGTGCGAGGATGGCGATGGCGAGGATGTTGGTCATCACGCCGACCATGTCGGCGGTTTCGCCGGCGTAGGAGAGCGAGCGGCCAAGGCCCTTGCCGAAGCCGACCAGCATTTCGCAGGAGATGAGCGCGCGCCAGGCATTGCCGAAGGCGAGCTGGGCGCCGGTGATGAGTTCGGGCATGACGGCCGGCAGGTAGACGCGCTTCAACAGCTCCCATTGCGAGGCGCCCATTACGCGCGCGGCGGAGACGTGCACTTTTTGCACGCTCTCGGTGGCGTTCATGACGGAGAGGGCGGCCGGGAAGAAGGCGGAGATGGCGACGACGACGATGATGGGCGTGTTGCCGAAGCCCATCATGATGAGGAATAGCGGCACCCAGGCGATCGAGGGGATGGATTGCAGGATGATGATGGCTGACTTGAGCACTTCGCGGAAGAAGTAGAGCACCGCGCCGATCAAGCCGAAGCCGACGCCGAACACGAGTGCCGAGCCGTAGCCGCCGGCGAGGCGCACCAGGCTGTCGGCGAGTGCGGTGCGGAAGGCGGACGACTGGATTTCTTCCCACAGGCGGGCGAACACGGTGGGCACGCCGGGCATGAGGAAGGAGGGCAGCGACCAGGCGGCGAGCTGCCACACGAAGAGGATGAACACGATGGCCATAAGCATCGCGAGTTTCTTCTGGTTGCCGGTGATGCGGGTGTTTGTTGCGCTCATCTTTGGTGCTTGTTCTTTATGGTGTGCCGGACTTGCGCGGCTTCAGGGAGCGGACTTGGGCATTTTGGCGGGGACCTAGAGCAAATCAAGAGTCAACAGCCTCTGCCCGCGATGCCTGTGTGGTTGGGAAATTTTTACGGAGGACGCCGCACACATTGAAGTGTTGCAGACGTTCCCCGCCAAAATGCCCAAGTCCGCTCCCTGAAGCCGCGCAAGTCCTACTTGGGAGCGTCTTTTTACAGCTTGCGTTCCTTTTGCCAGCTCAGGTCGAGCACCTGGTTCACGTCGAACGGCTTGCCGTCGCGGGTCTTCAGTGCGCCCTGTCCTTGCATGATGCCGGCGATTTCCTGCATGCGTGCCTGTTCCTTCGGCGTCACTGCCGGGCTGTAGACCTGGGTCTTGATCGCCTCGGTGATCACGGTTTCGCGCGGCAGTTCGCCCTTCTTCAAGGTCTTCAGCGTCGGCTCGGAGATGAAGTAGCCGGCGATGTATTTGGATGCCTCCTGCGGCTTCTTCTGCAGCAGGTCGATTGCGTCCTTCTGCGCGTCGAGCGACTTCCATACCGTGTCCTTGCGCTTCTTCAGCGTGTCGCCGGAGGTGATGACGACCATGCAGGGGAAGGGCCAGACTTCGCCGATTTCATAGATCTGCTTCACCGGCGCGATCAGCTTGGCGATGCTGGCCTGCGGCTCGAACAGGAAGGCGGCGTCGACGCGCTTGGCGGCGAGCGATTGCACGGCGACTTGCGGGCTCACGCCCATGATGTTGACATCGTCCGCCTTGATGCCGGCCTGCTTGAACACCACGCCTTTCAGCACGGTGTCGGCGGTGCTGCCTTCGGCTTGCGAGGCGAGCGTCTTGCCCTTCAGGTCGGCGATTTTATTGATGCCGCTTTCGTCGCGCACGATCATCGCGTGATAGCCGTTCTGCGCGCCGCCGACCACTTTCAGGTCGGCGCCCTTCGAGGCCCAGGCGATGGCGTTGGTGAAGCCGAGCACGCCGGAGTCGACCTGGCCGCCGACGATGGCCTTGATGAGGTCGGTGCCGGACTTGAATTCGACCAGTTCGACGTCGAGGCCATGCTTCTTGTAGAGGCCCGCTTCCTGGGCAACGATCGCTTGCGCGTCATCCATCACGCGCAGGTAGCCGACCTTGAATTTCTCGTCTGCGGCGGCGTGGCCCGCGACGGCGATTGCAGCGGCGGCAGCGATGGCAAGTTTCGCGAATTTCATACTCCAGCTCCTTCCAGTAGGGTTACCTCTTCATGCTCGGCATGGATGCCCAGCAATGCCAAAATCTCGCGGCGCATGTCGGCGAAGTCGGACAGGTCGTGCGTCTTCTCCATGTGCACCAAATTGAATTCCTTCAGCACCGTCGCCGGGCGCGGGCTGAACACCAGGATGTGATCGGCGAGGAACAAGGCCTCGTCGACGTCGTGCGTCACCAGCAGCACCGTTGGGCCGGCTTCGCGGATCAGGTCGCGCAGCACGTCCTGCAGCGTCATGCGCGTCAATGCATCGAGCGCGCCGAACGGCTCGTCGAGCAGCAATGCCTTCGGCTGCGTGATGAAGGCGCGCGCCAGCGCCGCACGCTGGCGCATGCCGCCGGAAACCTGGTGCGGGTAGTAGTCCTCGAAGCCTTTCAGCGCGACCTTTTCCAGCCACACCACCGCCTGCAAACGCGCTTCCTTCTTGTCCACCTTTTGCAGTTCCAGCGCCATCGCCACATTCTGCGCCAGCGTCAGCCACGGGTAGAGCGCGTTCTCCTGGAACATCAGCATGCGTTCCGGATGCGGCTTCAACACTTCATTGTCGCCGGCCATGACGCGGCCGGCGCTCGGCTTTTCCAGCCCGGCCGCAATGTGCAGCAGCGTCGACTTGCCGCAGCCCGAGGGGCCGACCAGTGCGACGAGTTCTCCCTGCGCGAATTCGCGGCTGAAGTCGTCGATGACTTTCAGCTCGCCGAAGTGCTTGGAGACATTATTGAAAGACAGTTTCATTCCCAGTGTTCCGGTCGGGGCTTCAATGCATCTTTAACAAGGCGAACGCAGCGCAAGACAAAATGACATCGCAAAATGACATTGCGCCGCAGGTCACCGAGTTTAACGGTAATGGCGCGGCGCTGCTTCATGACTTTTGTGTATATCGCACTTTAAGGAAGCGTTGCGGTGAGGACAAGAACAATTACCGACTTTGCTTATTCATCAAAGG